>PCWZ01000074.1:0-17945 GCA_002796305.1 Deltaproteobacteria bacterium CG11_big_fil_rev_8_21_14_0_20_49_13 | reverse complement strand
TGATTTTTTATGGATATATGACTATCCACAGCCCCCAGTCTTAAGAGGTGCTTCATATGGCCAAGCGGCAAATGCAGGAGCTGGCAAGGCAGTTGAGAACCCATGGGCTAAGTTACAGCGAGATAAAAAGCAAAGTACCAGCGGCTAAGGGGACTATCAGCAACTGGTGTAAGGATATTCAGCTCTCTGAAAATCAGGTGATGATGTTAGGTAGGACACAGAAAGAACAGACTTTATAACAGCACGATTTAAATAAATATTTTTGACAAAGACCTATTGTATAGGATACTAGGTTGGATAGAAGGCATTAAGTTACAGATCGATGGGGGGCTAGCTCAATGGTAGAGCAGCAGACTCAATAAGATTAAGGGTCCCCGTTATCGCAAGGTAACGCGGAAAAACCGGGTGAATTCAGGGAAAGCTTTAAAATGCTAATCCTGAGCCAAGCCAAGTGAAACCAAGAAAAGTAGCTTGGAAGGTGCAGAGACTAAAGGGTGAGGATGGTTACCGATAAGCCCTTAAATAGCGCCCGGCATCCGTTAGAGCAACGGATGATGATATAGTCCGACACTCCGGGGAAACGCGGAGACAACAAGAGAGCTTAATCTGCGGGCTCCGGGTTCAAGCCCCGGGCCCCTCACATTTCCAAAAAAGGGACGGGTTACTTTTAAAAAGTGGCCTGTCCCTTTTTTTATGCTTAACCAGCCCTATATTGGTGAGAACGATACCACTTGCAATGGCGAACTATTTCAGCTAACCTCCTGCAAATCATGACATTTTTGAAGAGCTACTTCATCAACACGACCGACGAGGTGGATGTCCTTAATGTTTCTAACGACGTCAAATTTGCCATCCGCGATTCGGGCGGCAAGGATGGCCTCGCAACCGTGATAATTTCCGGCCCTGGTGCAGGGGTCACGTTACTAGAGCCTTTGCCGGAGGTGATAGAAGAGCTCAAAGTCGCATTTGAGGTATTTGCCGGAGAAGGAGCGGCCGCCAAAGACAAGAAAAAGAAAGAGATATACGTGAACCCCAGAGTGCAGGCGGCCATTTTAGGCAGAAGCATCTCCGTTCCCATAAAAGACGCATTGCTTGTTTTGGACCCGTACGAAGAGATATTTTTGGTCGACTTTGACAAAAAGATGCGCCGCCGCGAGTTCAAGGTACAGATAATGGCGCAGGCAGAAAGCCAGCCCCAGCAGTCAAAGGGCGCGCCGCCACCAAAGAAAAAATGAAGAAAAAAAAAGCGTCAGAACTTTCGCTTCATTTTATAGACGATGGAAAGATAGAAGTGGCGCCGCTAGCGTTCATGCGCGGCCGCGCGCTTAACTCCGCGTTCGTTATCTTAGATGAGGCGCAGAATTGCACGAAAGAGCAGATGAAGAGGTTCTTGACCCGCCTTGGGTTTGACCCCAAGGTGATAGTCACTGCCGATATTAACCCAAATAGACCTCCCGCGTGGAACCCCTTCCGGCGTCATGGAGGCCAACATGTGCCCGGCATAAGCTTTGTGTGCCTGACCGATGCCGACGTTGTAAGGCATCCTCTGGTACAGGCGATAGTTAGGGCATACGATGAAGATGCAAAAAGACAAAAGAGCTCATAGGAATTTCAGCGATGTGTTCGGGAGGATAGGGCAGTCGGACTTTGTCAGCTGGACCGCCTTCAAGGTGAGCCCTATCCTTGGCTGGATAGGTTTTATTATCCTCTGCACGGTCATAACTTTCTTAATGACCTTTTCCATCACATATATTCCAGATGAGGTTATTTCCGGAGCTATCTCTCAGAACGACATAAGGGCTGACAGAAATTACGATATAGTGGATACAGAGGCCACCAACAAGTTCAAGGAAGAGGCGTTAAAAGGGGTGGCGGTCGTATATGATTTTGATCCCGAACTTGCCAAAGGGATCAACGAGGGAGTATCCCGGGCCTTTGAAACGGCAAGAAAAAGCCTGGTAGAAGGAGAAAGTCCGGCCGTTATCAAATCCAACTTCGAGTCCGCGCTGAACATTAAGGTGCCCGATCATCTTTGGACAAAGCTCGCTGAGAACAATTTTGGAAGACAGGCCGAGAACGTCATCACTTCACAGGTGTCGCTTGCCATGAACCGTTACGTCATCGGCGATGCGTCATCCATACTTTCAGATAAGTCAAAAGGCTTTCTTGTGCTCGATCCGAAAGGAAAAGAGAAGCTTTTGGGCGTCAAGGAGCTTGCAGGAATAACCGTTGTCGATGATCTCCGGAAGAAAATAAAGGAATCCAAGCAAAAGGGTGGGCTTGACTTCAGTCCCATCATCTCCGAGCTTGTTCAGCCGAACCTTGCCTATAATCTTCAGGAGAGTGAGAGCAGGAAAAAGGCCGCTACCGAGAACGTCAAGAACGTGGTCATAAAAGTTGACGCCGGGGAAACGATAATACGTGTCGGTTCGCGTTATGAGCCGAGACACGTGATCATACTTAACGGCATACGTTCTGAAAAATCGAAGACCTTCACCCCGTTCAAAGTGATCGGTACGTTAATTCTGGTAGCGCTTGTGATCCTTTCCACCTATTATTTTGCGGAGAGATACATAAAGAAGTTCGCTCCGCACAGGGCCGACCTTTATTTCATGGGTTCGGTCCTGATATTCATTCTTCTTTTACTTCGGCTATCTCTTGGGCTTTCAAGGGCGCTTTATCATTCGATAGGGGTCGATATTCCGCTAACCGCCTTTTATTATGCTATCCCGGTCGGTGGCGCCGCGATGCTCATCAGGTTCATCCTTAATTCCGAAACAGCTCTCGTATTTTCGGTAGTTGTCAGTATATTTGCCGGCGTCTTTGTCGGGAACTCGCTCAACTACACCGGTTATTGCCTTATTTCATGCGTTGCCGCCGCGGCCTCTATCGCCTACGCGGACAAGCGTTCAGCCATATTCAAGGCAGGCATCCATACATCGGTTATAAACATCTTTGCGGCGATAAGCATTCAGATGGTGAACGGCAATTCCCTGACCGAGACTTTTACCGCCACAAACCTTTTCTGGTATATTTCATTTGCCATTATAGGCGGCATATCGTGCTCGATATTGGTCTCCATTATCACACCGCTTGTCGAACATGTCTTTGGATATACGACCGACATCAAGCTCCTTGAGCTAGCCAACCTCAACCATCCCTTACTGCGTGAACTTGTCATAAGGGCGCCGGGAACCTATCATCACTCGCACCTGGTGGGCATCCTTGGCGAGACCGCTGCGGAGGCGATCGGAGCTAACCCGCTGTTAACGCGTGTTGCCGCCTATTATCATGATATTGGTAAGATAAGAAAGCCGCTCTATTTTGTGGAGAACACGACCGACTGCGAATCGCGCCACGAAAAACTGACCCCTCATATGTCGGCCTTAATAGTAGCTTCGCACGTGAAGGACGGGATGGAGCTTGCCGCCGATTACAATATACCCCAAAAAATAGCCGACATGATACCGCAGCACCACGGCACCAAGATGATAAGCTTCTTCTTCAATAAGGCGCTCAAAGATGTCGACCCTGCGCTTCAAAAGATAGATGAAAAGGATTTCAGGTATCATGGGCCAAAGCCGCAAACAAGGGAGGCCGGGATCCTTTTACTGGCCGATGCGGTCGAGGCGGCCGTCAGGTCACTCAAGGAAAAAAGCCCGGCGCGTATCCAACAGATGGTAGAAGATATCATTAATACGAGCTTTACCGGGGCTCAGCTTGACGAATGCGACCTGACCTTAAAGAACCTTCACGACATAGCAAAGTCGTTCACAAAGATACTCATGGGAATATATCACCAGAGGATAGAATATCCCAAGGAGACCCTTGAAGAGAACGGGAAGAACGGGAACAGTGTATAAAGCATGTCATCCCTGCGAAAGCAGGGGTCTAGCTGATACAACGAGATTCCCGCCTTGGCCTTCGGAAGGCAGGCCTTTGCGGGAATGACAATGGATGATAGATATAATTTTGGTCACCGATAAGGAGATAAAGAGGCTTAACCGTGAGTGGTTCGGTGAAAAGAGGGCCACCGACGTCATAGCCTTTGACCACGGCGAGATATATATCTCTATAGATACGGCCGGGAGACAGGCAAAGGAACGGGGTGTGAACTTTACGCAAGAGGTGCTAAGGCTTGCCGTTCACGGCACGGTCCATATAGCAGGTTTCAACGATACTAATTTGAAGGACTTTTGCAGGATGCGGGAACGGGAGTGGAAGCTATTGATCGGATGTATGTCATCCTGGGCGTAAGCGAAGGATCTCGTGAATACAGTTTAGAATGACAATAGGGCACCTCTAAAAACCTATTTACCCTGTCATTGCGAGCCCCGAAGGGGCGCGGCAATCTCTAAGCGAACACTTGATTTATGGAGATTGCTTCGTCGCCTACGGCTCCTCGCAATGACACACCAATGGGTTTATAGCGGCGCCCAATAACTATATGAACATACTATTGGTGATAATATCCGGTCTTCTTACCGCTTTCTCGTTTCCAACCATCTTCGGTAATTTTCAGTTTTCAAATCTGGGGTTCCTTGCATGGCTCTCTTTAGTTCCTCTTTTCTATGTGATCAAAGATACGGGCCCCAGAAGGTCCTTTCTTTACACCTTTCTCTCAGGGTACATATTTTATGGGATCTCGTTATACTGGCTCTACACGGCGCTTAATACCTACGGTCATTTGAATCCCTTCGTGAGCGTTGGGGTCTTAGCGATTCTGATAGCTCTTCTGGCGTCACATATTGCGCTTGCGTCCTTATTTGCCTCATGGGTGGAAAAGAGGACCGGCATCAACAGATACTGGACGCTTCCTATCTTTTGGGTCATTTGCGATCTCTTAATGAACTACATCCCCTGCAACGGATTTCCGTGGGGGAATATCACGAACACGCAGTACGCATATCTTCCCGTTATCCAGATAGTCGACATCGTAGGGATATACGGGCTGACATATATAATGATAGCGGCGAATCTGACCGTTGCGGTTCTTGTGTCATTGCGAGGAGCGCAGGCGACGACTCGATCCGGTGCGTGGGACTGCTTCGCTCTGCGAGCTCGCAATGACAAAACGTGGTATGCAGTTGCATTGGTTGCACTCATGCTCGTCTACGGATTTTTCAGAATAAACTACATGGACAGAGAGAAGGGCGCTTGGCCTTCTATAAGGACCGCGCTTTTGCAGGGGAATATTCCGCAGGATGAAAAATGGCAGGAAGGACACGAAGCCGAGCAGATAGCTGTGCTTAAAAAGTTAACATCTGCCCTTAGGGACAGCAACGTCGACCTTATTGTCTGGCCGGAGGCAAGTTATCCCGTTCCATTGAACGTTAAGGTGGATTCGCTCGATCCTGCGCTCATGGGCCTAACGGGATTCGAAAAGGATCCCAATACGTACCTCCTTATGGGGGGGATAAGTTTTGACCGCTCCAAAAGGGCGCTCTACAACAGCGCGTTCCTTCTCGACGGTAATGCGCATATACTGGGAAGATACGACAAGGCGCACCTTGTGCCGTTCGGTGAATATGTTCCATACAAAAAACTGCTCTTTTTCGCCAAAAAGCTGACCGCACCTGTCGGAAATTTTGCGGCAGGTGAGAACAGCGAACCGCTTTTCACCGACGGATTTCAAATAGCGCCTCTCATCTGCTACGAGGACCTCTTTCCGGAAATAGCGAGGGCGTTCATAAAAAAAGGGGCGAATTTCATCGTGACAATAACCAACGATGCCTGGTATGGAAGGTCATCGGCCTCCTTGCAGCATCTGGCGATATCGGTCTTCCGTGCGGTCGAGAACAGGCGTTTTCTTGTAAAGGCGGCGAACACAGGTATAAGCGCCGTGGTGGACCCGGTCGGGAGGATCATCTCCAAGAGCGGGCTCTTTGAAGAGGGGATGATTGTTTCAAATATAAAGCTTGGCACCGGCAGCAGTTTGTATACAAGGTACGGTGACTGGTTCGCTTATGGATGCGGGCTTATAGCGGTGTTTTTACTGGCGGCTGGCGGGATTGGAAACAGGGGCAGGCTTCCCAAACAGGCGGCGCTCTGCAAAATAGCGAGGGATCGGCTATGGCGGTAATGAAGCCTGTCCCTATCTGGACAGATCGCCTTCGGCGATTACATATGAAAGAGTTGCGCGAAAGATACGATTCTGCAAAAGAAAAGGTGACCGAACTACGGGGGCATCTTTGACCTCTCTAAAAAAGAGAACAAGGCAACATCGCTAGAACACGAATCCCACGCCGAAGGTTTCTGGAACGATCAGATAAAGGCAAAGACCGTTCTGAAAGAGCTCGATCTCCTAAGATCGCTCGTTAACGAATGGAAAGCCCTTTCTCGCGATCTGGACGATGTTGGCGCCATTTTTGAGCTCATGGGTGATGACGAAGACCCCGAGCTTATTTCCGAGGCTAAGGGAAAAATTACCCGCATAGAGACAGGTGCCGCCGACATGGAGTTCAAGAGGATGCTTTCGGGCCGGAACGATACCGCCTCGGCCATCCTTCAGATAAATGCCGGCGCTGGCGGAACCGAGGCCTGCGATTGGGCGGAGATGCTCCTTCGCATGTACCGCAGGTGGGCCGACGCGCACGGATATAAGAACGAGGTGGTCGACTTCACTGAAGGGGACGGCGCGGGTTTTAGGAGCGTTGTCCTGACCGTTGCCGGCGAATATGCCTACGGTTTCCTAAGGGCCGAGAACGGGGTTCACAGGCTCGTGCGCATCTCACCCTTTGATGCTAACAAGAGGCGCCACACAAGTTTTTGTAGCGTCTTCGTCCTTCCCGATATAGAAGACGATATTGAGATAGTGGTAAGTGAGGGGGACCTTCGTATCGATACATTCCGCGCCGGTGGGGCGGGAGGCCAGAAGGTCAACAAGACCGATTCGGCGGTCAGGCTGACCCATTTCCCCAGCGGAATAGTCGTCGCCTGTCAGAACGAACGGAGCCAGCATCAGAACAAGGCCATGGCAATGAGGATCCTGAAGGCAAAGCTCTACGATCTAGAGATGGATAAGAAGCGTAAAGAGCGCGACGCGGTGGAAGCGGCCAAGTCAGAAATAGCGTGGGGTTCGCAGATACGTTCTTATGTGTTCCAGCCCTACCAGATGGTGAAGGATCACAGGACCAATTGTGAGAGCGGAAACGTCCAGTCGGTAATGGACGGGGCTGTCGACGACTTCATCCGCGCTTTCTTGCTGAAGAAATGATGTTCATTGACATAACGTCCGTTCCGCGACCGGTTTTGAAGGAGCGGGTAAGGTGTTCGAGCGACCGGTGTCCGGTTTCGCTCAAACACAGCGAAACCGGCACCTAGGGCCGCTCGCCCAGCCGGTCATCCGTTTATCTCTAAGGTCGCGGAACGGACGTTATGTGAAGTTGGAAAATATGTTCCAAGAGATAGATTCATATGTGAACTATGTCAGGGTCGAAAAGGGGTTAAGCCCCAATTCGGTCTCTGCTTACGCCCACGACCTGCGTTTGATGTCGGAATTCTTCGAGTCAAAGAAGATAACCGATCTTAAAGTGATAAGAGAGCCTCACATCCTGGCCTTTCTGGTCAACCTTCACAAGAGCGGCATTGAGAGCCGTTCGGTCTCAAGACACATGGTCTCCGTGAGGGGGCTCTTTAATTTCCTGCGCCGCGAGAAGATCATTGATTACGATCCCACGGCAAAGATCGAATTCCCTAAGAAATGGCACAGGCTCCCCGAGGTAATGACGATGAGCGAGGTCGATAGCCTCCTCGCTACGCCCGATGTGAATACCAGCTACGGCTTCAGGGATTACACCATCCTTCAGATCATGTACGCCTGCGGCTTGCGCGTTTCTGAGGTTGTGGGCCTTTCGCTGAACCAGCTGACGCTCGGCACAACAGATCACGACCTTACCTATTTGATGACGATGGGAAAAGGCTCCAAAGAGAGGATAGTACCCATTGGCCACATTGCCTGCACCGTGATAAAACAGTATCTGGAAGAGGTGAGACCGAGCTTTACAAGGCCCGATTCACCCGACAGGCTCTTTATATCGAGACTGGGAAGGGGGCTTTCACGGCAACAGTTATGGAACATCATCACAAAACTTGCCCGCAAGTCAGGGATAAAGAGAAACATTAAACCTCATACTCTAAGGCATTCATTTGCAACGCATTTAATTGAAAGGGGAGCAGACCTCCGCTCGGTTCAGACGATGCTCGGCCACTCCGATATATCATCGACCCAGATATATACCCATGTCGATACGAAACATCTTAAGGAGATCTACAAGAAGTTCCACCCAAGATCATGATCTTCAACTTGACGTAATCAAAATTATCGGTCTTTTCTCTAATGAGCTTTACTTCGGAAAAACCTTTTGCTAATTCATTTAGTCTAATGGGAACGCATTCAGACCAGACGTCCGTTACGCCAATGCTTAAGCAGTATTGGCAGATAAAGTCCGAGATCGAGGACAAAGAGACCATCCTTTTTTTTCGATTAGGCGACTTTTACGAGATGTTCTTTGACGACGCCAGAATAGCCTCCGAACTTCTAGATATCACATTGACTTCAAGAAATAAGAGCGACGCAAACCCGGTCCCTTTGTGCGGTATTCCGTACCATGCGGCGGAAGGATATATCTCAAAGCTCCTCTCAAGCGGCAAGAAAGTGGCTATTTGCGAGCAGGTTGAAGACCCCAAAACGGCCAAGGGTATCGTTAGGCGCGAGATAATAAAGATCATAACGCCGGGCGTTCTGATGGAGACCGACAGCCTAGTTGCCGGCGAGAACAATTATCTGGCGGCGATAAATGAAGAGTTCGCGCTTGCCATATGTGACGTTTCGACCGGCGACTTCAGGGCGGCGGCCCTCAAGGACGTGGAACATCTTATAAGGGAGCTGGCAAGGATAGAACCCAAGGAGATCCTTGTGCCTCGCTCACTCTCTGAATCGCAGATTTTTTTGAAATTAAAACCGCTCCTTTCTGCTTCGATGTTGACCGTCCTTGACGATCCAAACTTTGACCCTCTGGTCAAAGAGGTCGCCCTTGAAGGCGTTCCAAGCGAGGCATATTCATCTGTAGGCGCCGTCATCAGTTATTTAAAGAACACCCATAAGAGGGAGCTTGGTCATATCAAGAGCGTTACTGCATATTCCGTCGATCAGCATATGGTGGTCGATGAGTCAACAAAGCGTAACCTAGAGCTCACCCGCACGATGTCCGAGGCATCGCATACCGGTTCTTTGAGCTGGCTCCTTGACCGGACAAGGACCGCAATGGGAGGACGCACCCTAAGAAGGTGGATGCTCTATCCTCTTTTAGACACGATAGCCATTGATGACAAGCTCGACGCCGTCGAGAGCATAAAGGATGATTTTAAATTATTCGAAGAACTAAAGAACGATCTTACCCTCATTGCAGATATTGAAAGGATCACTTCAAGGATAGTTATCGGAAGCGCAAATGCCAGAGAGCTGGTCTCCCTAAAGGAATCGCTTAAGGTGATACCAAGGCTAAAGTTGAATCTTAACGGCGCAGGCGGTCTTTTAGGGAGTATCGTAAAGAGGCTTGATGATTGCAGGGAACTTTTAGAGAAAATAGAGGGCGTGTTGGTCGCCGAACCTCCGTTATCTGTAAAAGAAGGGGGGCTTATAAAAGAGGGTTTTTCTAAGGAGCTGGATGAACTTCGCTCGCTTGCAACGGACGGCAAAGGGTTCATCGCAAGGCTCGAGACCTCCGAAAAGACAAGGACCGGAATAAGTTCACTTAAGGTAAGGTATAACAAGGTCTTCGGTTATTATATCGAGATAACGCATACCCATGCCGACAAGGTGCCGGAGAACTATATCCGAAAGCAGACCTTAGCGAATGCCGAGAGGTTCATAACTCCCGAACTCAAAGAATACGAGGAAAAGGTCTTGGGCGCCGAAGAGAGGATCCGCCAGTTAGAACATGAGTTGTTCACGGGGGTAAGGACGTACGCGGCGGAATTCGCCGGAAGGCTTGCAGAGACGGCCGACGCCTTAGGTCGGCTCGATGCGCTTGCTTCGCTTGCATTCGTTGCCAACGACAACCGCTACACAAGGCCCGTTGTAAAGAACGACGGCGAGATAAAGATAACCGGCGGGCGCCATCCCATCATAGAAAAGCTCAACAGCACGGAACGTTTCGTCCCTAACGATATATCGCTCAACATGAACGATTGCCGGATGATGATAATAACGGGGCCGAACATGGCCGGCAAATCGACCATCATGCGGCAGACGGCCCTTATCGTCCTCATGGCGCAGATGGGCTCCTTTGTTCCCGCAAGTGACGCATCAATAAGTGTGGTCGACAGGATTTTTACCCGTGTGGGAGCCTCCGATAATCTCGTTAAGGGCCAATCGACCTTTATGGTAGAGATGAGAGAGGCCTCGGTGATACTCAGAGAGGCCACGGATAAAAGCCTTATCCTCATAGACGAGATAGGAAGAGGCACCTCCACCTACGACGGTGTTTCAATAGCATGGGCGGTCGCCGAATATCTGCACGACCGCATCAAGGCAAAGACCCTCTTTGCCACGCATTACCACGAACTGACCGACCTTGCTCTCACCAAAGAGGGGATAAAGAACTTCAACGTGGCGGTCAAAGAGTGGAACGATCAGATAATATTCCTTAGAAAACTTGTGTCGGGCGGAGTTAACAGAAGCTACGGTATAGAGGTCGCGCGTCTTGCTGGGTTGCCGCAGGAGGTTGTGACGCGCGCAAAAGAGATTCTTTTAAAGCTCGAAAAGGGGGAGATGGTACTTAAGGGCGAAGAGACGAGGCAGATGGGCCTTTTTGAAGGAGATTCTCAATTGCAAAATATACTGAAAGGCGTTAATCTGGACACGTTGACGCCTATCGAGGCGCTAAATGTGTTGCACGAGATGAAAAACAAGTTATAGAGCGATTTTATTCTTCGAGCCTGTCGAGAAGATAAAGTCACTTCTCGACTCGTCCGCCGTGGACTGGACTCGCTCGAAGGGTGGTATTAGGGGGAGATAATGAAAAAATTGGTTCTCGTTTTTTTGGTCTATGGTCTATGGTCCATGATCTATGGTCTTTCTTTCGCCGAGACCGCCGATCAGGCCTACAATTCCGCGCACGAATGTTATGCCAACTTAAGGGGGGACGCAGGCGCCCAAAAACTTCGTGAACCGTGGGAAAGATGCATCAGGCTCTTCGAAATGGTGAGAAAGAAATATGCAAGGAGTCCCGAGGGTGCCGAGGCGCAGTATAGTTTGGGGCGCCTGTACGAAGAACTCGCGTTCAACTCCAAGAATCTGGCCGATTGGAAACGCTCCGTGAAAGAGTACGGATCATTTGCAAGGGCCTATTCCACCAACAAGCTGGCCGACGACGCCTATTTTAGGGCCGCCTGCATCGAGTGGGAGAAATTGAACGACAAGAACGGCGCCAAAAAGGACCTTATCAAGGTCATCAAATATTACAAGAACGGCGATAAGGCAGGGGAGGCCAAAAAATATCTCGAAGCGGTCGATGCCGGCACCCCGATGAATGAGACGGACCTTAAAGCAGCTGTTGTAAAGGTCCCGCCAAGAAAGACCGAGAACAAGGCAAAGTCCATAATAGTCGTCCTTGATCCGGGGCATGGCGGAAACGACACCGGCGCAATTGGCCCCGATGGGGTCAAAGAGAAGGACCTGACGCTCCCCATCTCACAGAAGATAGCGGCCGAACTGAAAAAACAGATAGAAGGCGTGCAGGTCTATCTTACACGCAACGAAGACAAGACCCTGGATCTGGGCGAAAGGGTAAGGTTCGCAGACAAAAAGAAGGCCGATTATTTCATCTCGGTCCATGCAAACGCTTCCAAGTCCGGAAAAGAGAGAGGCATTCAGACCTATTATCTTAACAATGCAAGCGATGAGGCATCGGAGAGGCTCGCCTCGCAGGAGAATAAATATGCCGGCCGCAAGACCTCCAACCTTGAAAAGATAATCGCTACCATGCTTCAGAACGAGGCAACAGACGGTTCGCGGGCTCTGGCAGGTTCGGTACATAAAAAGATCGTCTCCAGCCTTTCAAAGAAATATTCGGATATAGAAGATGACAAGGTAAGGTCGGCCCTTTTCTATGTGCTGGTCGGTGTAAAATGCCCGTCGATACTGGTAGAGACCTCATATATCTCCAACCCAAAGGAGGAGAAGAGACTAAAGACAGACGCCTATCAGAGAATAATTGCGGCCTCCGTTGCGGGAGGGCTTTATGACAATATAAAGAACTATAAACCAAAGACGTTATAAATAAATGATACAAAGACTAACAGAAGGCCTTGAACAATTCAGGAACGAACTCGAAAAAAGAACGTCTCTTTTCGATATACAAAAAATATGGTCCAACACCATGGATTCGGTGGTGAGGGAGCTCTTTGAAACGAACCCCTCCCAGAATAGCAGGATGGCGGTCTTCGCTCTGGGAGGATATGGACGCGAAGAGATGAGCCCATATTCCGATGTGGATCTCATGTTCCTATACGAAGGCGACCTTAAGGTAGTGCAAAAGACAGTTGACGGGGTGCTTTATCCCTTGTGGGATTCTAAGTTCGAGGCCGGGGGTGCGACAAGGGCCTTAGGCGATTGCGCCGCAATGTTCGAAGGCGAGATACGGGCCCAAACGGCCATGCTCGATGTGAGGTTCATTGCCGGTGACAGGGAGCTTGCGGACAGGTTCTTCAAGCTCCTTCATGGCAGATTTAAAAGCCGTCTCTGGAAGAGGCGCTTTGCCAGGGCCAAATACAAAGAGCAGGAGGCAAGGTTCGCAAAGTTCGGCAATTCTGTCTATGTGCTGGAGCCCCATGTTAAAGAGAGCGAAGGGGGGTTGCGCGAAGTTCAGACCGCACAGTGGATAGATAAGGTCCTCTTTAACAACGCCCACGAAAAGATATTGAGCGGCATGGAAGGAGAGGTGGAGTTCCTATTCAGGCTCCGGGCCCATCTTCATCTCCTGGCCGGAAAGAGGGAGGACAGGCTCACTTTTGAGAACCAGAAGGCTATCGCCGCCAGATTGAACCAGCCCATAGAAGAGCTTATGGCCCGTTATTACAAGGCGACATCCCTTATCCATGGAGGTTCAAAGGGAATAACCTATGGAGCGGCGCCGCTCTACAAGAGAATGATAAGACACTGGCGCCATGAACGGATAAAAAAGATAATAGGGGGAGCCCCTTCATGGCAGAGGCTTGCCGCCAACCCGGATGTCCTTTATCGGGCGCTTTTAATAATGCACGAAACCGGCGATATCGTCCGTCTAATACCATCGTTCAAGGATATCTATTTCAGGACGCAGTACGGCGCCTATCATGTCTACACGGTGGATGTTCATTCGATGTTCACGGTCAAAAGGCTTTTAGAGCTGGAGAAAGATGAGACCCATCATCTTCTTCACGAGGTCTATAAGAAGATAGGCAATAAGAGCATGCTTCTCCTCGCGGCACTCCTTCACGACATAGGAAAACTCCCCGAAAAGCATACGAGCCACGTCCATTTGGGCGCTGAGATCGCCAAAAAAGAGGCCTTAAAGCTTGGTTTTTCCTCGCACGATGCCGACAGGATCTCTTTCCTTGTCGAATCGCACCTTATAATGCCCAGAATAGCCTTTAACAGGGACCTTGCAGACCCTCATTTAATAGAGAACTTTGCCAATTCTGTAGGCGATGAAGAGCTTTTAGATATGCTACTCGTACTTTCTTATGCCGATATCGCATCCATAGGCCCCGACGTCTGGAGCGCATGGAAAGAAAAGCTTCTGGGGGAACTTTACAACTCTTCTAAAAAGTATATCGCCGGATTCAAGGCGCAACATTTGAAGAAAGAGATAGACCTTATAAAGAAGACGGCGATAGAGACCTACGACGGCCATGTGAGGATATGGTTCTCTTCGATGCCGGAGCGCTATTTTATGGCCCACAACATAGATTGTGTCATGTGTCATGTAGACATGTTCCGCAACTTTACCACCCAGCCGATACTGGTAAAGCATGCGGCCAAGGACAACCATTCCGAGTTCATCATCATGACCCGCGACGCCCCTGGCATATTTTCCAAGATATCCGGCGTTATGACGGCGCACAATGTGGACATTTTAGAGGCGGACCTCAATACCGGCAGGAACGGCGTGGTCCTTGACGTCCTGCGTGTCGTGAACGAGATAGGCGGTCCCGTACCTGAACAGTTGGCCTTAAGGGTCATTAAGACGCTTGAAGACGTGTTTGCATGCAAAAAAGAGGTGGATGAGCTTATCAAGAAGAGGGCGGTCATCTTTAAAAAGCGTGTGGCACCCGTAACGCCGCGTGTTGTCATGGATAACGATGTCTCGGCGTTTTATACCGTCGTGGACATAATGGCCAACGACAGGGTAGGGCTCCTTTTCGATCTTGCAAGCGTTATCTTCAAAGAAGGGTATTCGATAGGTGTCGCAAAGATCCTGACGGACGCCGATACGGCAAAGGATTCGTTCTATATAAAGGACCTTAAGGGTGAGAAGATCACCGCCAAGGAGCAACTTGACTCGCTCAGAGAGTCGATACTAAAGGTGCTTTGACATGTTCTGGATACTCTTAAGTGTTACCGTATTCTTTTTGTTCGGCGCGTATCTTGTGCTCGTCTGTATAAGGGACAGAAGGTATGAAAAGAAGTCGGTCGCTGAATCGATGAGCGATACGGTCTGGGACGACATTGCCCGCGAACGGGAAGAGAACCTTCAAAAGGCGCGCAGGTTCAAGGACGCGCTCTCCCGCGCCGCGCAAAAACGGTGATTGGTCATCGGCAAAAAGATAACAGATAACTGATTACATGCTTGCTGCTAAATTCTCAACGGCCGTCCAGGGCGCCCCTGTTCTTTACGAAGGCGGGACGGATGGTGTTTTTACGTCGAAGGTGGTTTTTATCATCTTATATTCGTGGCCAAAGAGGTCTCGAACCGTTATCGTAACGGTATATGTCCCATCTTTTGCATCGGATGGTAGCTTCAAACTGTTCGTAAGTTCAACTGCGCCTCTGGTCTCTATCACCTGATGGTAATCGACTATGTTCTCCTGATGAAGGCCAATGGAACCGTCGGGGTACCTTACATCAAGATCTTCCTGCAGCCATACCATTCGTCCGGAACGCTCATAGCCGTAGATGTCGGAGATTATAAATACGTTCTCGCCGGACTGAAAGACAGACGGCGTCCTTATGGTATCAGGACCGTTCACCGCGAACCTAATGTGCGTAATGGTCAGCTCTTTATATGCCGATTCGTCGGCATAGCTTCCCATGAACTCAAAAGTGGGATAGAAGTTGAACTTGAAGCTTGGTTTTAGGAAATTATTTTCGTTGTTCCAGCCAAGCATAAAGATAAAGCTTGATAGAAGGATCCATGCCACAAGCGCCGCTCCTCCGGGCCATCTCCTTTTCTGTTCGGTAACCAAAGTGTCCGCCGCGAGGTCGCCTATGCGCTGATGTTTTGGCGAAAGCCAGATAACAAGCAGTCCAAGCGGGTTAAGTTCGAAAATAGCCAAGAAGGTACGAACGAGCGATCCGGAAAGTGGGACGCTCGTGCCATCTTCCTGTGTTATGGCATATCCAAAGAGCCATTTACCCGGTGTTGTGCCGGTCAAAGATTCCGTTATTACATAGAACATCAATGGAACGAGCGGCGTGAACAAAAGGAGCCACTTGCTCGTTTCGGGATGGTCGGGAGATAGGAGCAAAAGATAGCCGAAAGTGGCCGCACCGGCCAGTGAAAGGTCCAGGAGAGCAGAGACGACCCTTCCCGAGGCGGAGGCGATGTTGGCCATCGTGATGCTATATTGGGTTTCTTTTATCCCATGTTTTTTAATGACGGTTGTTCCGGCCACGAAATCGCCAAGTCTTTGATGTTTGCGGGTCAGCTCCATGCAGAAGAAGGGGATGAACGGCAGGAGGTAATCAAGCAGCCTGAAAACGTTCCTGATAAATATCGAGGCCATCGCAGGGAACTCACCGTTCTTTTGCCGCACATACATCCAAGCGCAGAATTTTCCCGGAGTGGCAAAGAAGACGCTCTCAAAGATGAAATAATACATGAACGCGGCAAAGAAAAACGATCCGTTGAATGCCAGACCCTGCCAACCATAAAAGGGAAGGGGACCGGACCATGAGCCGTAGAACGCCCGCCTCGCAATGATGCCTATGAGAAAATAGAGGTAAAAAAGTACTGTCGAATCTATTAGAAACTCTGCAAAGCGTTCTCTCAGCGTTGCAACGGTCGCTCGTGCTTCCAGATAGGGCTCATCGTCCATCTCATGGACCTTGCCTCCGGGCCCATATTCTTCGGGGAGCATCTCAGAAACTTCGCTCACGTCTACAAGCTCGGTCTCTTCGGGTCTTTCAAATTCAGCCATAATGTTCTCTTACTACTTCTTTTACAAGGACCGGTTCGTCGCTGATTATTCCGTCTACGCCAGCCTCTAGCGCCTTTTTAATGTCATTAACTTCGTTCGGCGTCCATACGAATACCTTAAGTCCTTTGGCCTTGGCATGCCTCATTATGCGGCCGCCAAGGCTCGAAGTATGTATGTTAAGCCATTGGACCACAAGGATGTTACCAAAAAATAGCGCATCTAGGAAGAAAAAAGCTCTGGGGAGGAGCAAGAGCCCCCTGTCGATCTGAGGCGCCGCTCTTCCGGCCTGGTAAAGGAGCTCTTTACTGAACGAAGATAGAAGAACGCCCCTGAAACTCCCCTTGTATAGATCCAGCGTCTCAACCACATTTTTTACAAAGTCGCCGTTCTGTTGGGGCTGTTTTTTGAGCTCGATGTTTATGAACATATTCTTGCCGGCCAGAACCTCGAGCGCCTCTTTCAATGTCGGGATATTCTCACCGGCATAGAAAGGGTTAAAGAGTTTTCCTATGTCCACATCTTTAAGGTCTCTCCAGTTCGTTCTATGGATATGAAGATGCTTGTTTGAGAGCTTGTGAAGGTTGTCATCGTGGCAGACGATGGGGAGACCGTCGGCGGTGGAAAGGAGATCGAACTCAACTCCATCTACTCCCAGTTCGACGGCCTTGATGAAAGATGGTATCGAGTTTTCCGGCGCATATTTACGCGTTCCGCGATGGGCAAGTATCAAAGGCGGGGTTCCGGTCATATTTTATCAAAATAGCCCAGTTTTTGTTGCACAAGCGTTATTCCTGCTATAGCCGCGGTCTCCACCCTCAAAATAAGCGGTCCAAGGCTCAAAGAGACCGCGTCCGCCTTCTTGGCATATTCCACTTCATGAGAGGCGAAGCCGCCTTCGGGACCGATGATTATGATAGTGCGTAAGCTTGCCCCTAGCGAAGTCGAGGGGTGCGCGAGAGCAGAAGTGTTCAAGTCGTTCTTATCTTCACCTTCAAAAAACAGTATTTTTTGATCGTAGTGGGGGAGTCCCTTGCAAAGGACGGAAAAGTGTAGCGGGGCGAAAACCTCCGGGCGGATGGATGTTCCACACTGTTTCGCCGCCTCAAGGGCTATTTTTTGCCAGCGGACAAGTTTGGATGAGGAGCCGAATTTGGGGATGGTACGTTCGCTTGTGAATGGGATTATCTTTGAGCATCCAAGCTCCACCGCCTTTTGGATTATCCATTCGAACCGGTCGTGCTTGATAATGGCCTGCGCAAGGGTTAGGTCGGCGTTAGTATTCTGGTTCGTTGGCACGTTAGCCGAGAGCTTCGCTTCTACATGTTTTGTGCCGATAACGGTGATTTCGGCCTTCCAGCGGTTGCCACGGCCGTCGGTCAGCATTACCCAATCGCCCTTTTTAAGACGAAGGACTTGAGAGATATGCTTGGCGTCACTACCCGTAACGGTCGCCTTATTGTCCTTGATAGAGGACTTATTTATTAGAAATTGCGGCATCGTTATTGTTCAATAATACAGGGCACCTCTAAAAACCCATTGGC
>PCWZ01000073.1 GCA_002796305.1 Deltaproteobacteria bacterium CG11_big_fil_rev_8_21_14_0_20_49_13 | reverse complement strand
CAGTGCGAGTGAAAGGGGTTTGGGGGGAAACGGTGAGTCTTCGAACCGGTCGTTCCCCCCATCAGAATAGGAGGCTCCATGAAGAAGTCGTGTCTTATGCTTTTTGCGGTGCTCATGTCGGCAGCAACCGCGGCCTTTGCCGGAAGCAGGACCTTTGACGATCTCTTTGCAGATGATACAATGCGCATTGACTATCTGCACACCGGCGACTCAAAGACAGAGTTCATTACCATCGACACCATCTATAAGCAGGGGAGGTGGGCCGGGAGCGTGAAGAACCTGATAGATGAGAGGAATTTGGGCAAATATTATGCAAAGATCTACGATAAGGCATCAAAGGAGCTCATCTTCTCCAAGGGGTTTGATACTTATTTCGGCGAATACAGGACTACGGACGATGCGATAAAAGGGGTAAAGAAAAGTTATCAGGAGTCGATGCTGATCCCGTATCCAAAGGCCGATATCATCTTCACGATAGAAAGCAGGGGGAAGAACAATGAACTTAAGGAGATATTCAGGCAGGAGATAGATCCCAAAAGTACGAACATAAATAAAGAGGCCCTTTCGAGAGGCGTGAAGGTCTTTAAGACCGTTCATAACGGCGAACCTCATACGCACATTGATATTGCCGTTGTGGCCGAAGGTTACACGGCCGCCGAAGAGGGTAAGGTAGTAAAGGACTTTAACCGTTTTGCAAGGACGATGCTTTCGCAGGAGCCCTATAGATCTTTAAAGGATAAGATAAACATATACGGTGTCTTTAAACCCTCAGATGAGAGCGGGTGTGACGAGCCGAGCCACGGTTCTTTTAAGAACACCGCCATAGACACAACGTTCGATTCTTTGGGGTCGGAGCGTTATCTGATGACGGAGAACAATAAAGCGCTTCGCGACATCGCGGCCCATGCCCCCTACGATGCCCTGACCATAATGGTCAACCACAAGCGCTATGGCGGCGGTGGCATATACAATCTCTACTCCGTTTTCACTACCGACAACCAGTGGTATAAATATCTTATCGTTCACGAGTTCGGGCATTCTTTCGCTGGTCTCGCCGACGAATATTATACCTCTTCTACGGCTTACAATGACTTCTATCCCAAGGGCATTGAGCCGCTTGAGCCGAACATCACCGCCCATCCAAAGAAGAAAGAGCTCAAGTGGGAAGGGCTTGTCACTCAGGGAGTGGACACTCCAACGCCTTGGGAGAAGGAGGGTTTCGATAAGATGGACCTGGCCTACCAGAAAATAAGGCAGGAGCTGAACAAGAAGCTGGCCGCAATGAAGAGGTCCGGCGCCCCGAAGGCCGAGATCAGAGATCTCGAGAACGAGATAGAGCGACGTTCAAAAGATGCGGCCATGAACTCGGACGATTATCTTTCTAAGAGCAGGTTCAAGGGGAAGGTAGGAGCCTTTGAAGGGGCTGGGTATTCCTCAGAGGGTCTTTATCGACCGATGCTGGATTGCATCATGTTCACTAAAGGCGCAAAACCTTTTTGCAAGGTGTGTGAAAGGGCGATCGCCGATAATATAAAATATTATTCCGGGTTTTAGGTTCATTGGGCGATATCTATCTTTCAAGTTTGATCAAGATGTAGGCCTTGGGACCGTTCGTTACGGGGATCGCCTTTATGACCCTGTAGCCGCCGAGCAGTGAACCCTCTTTGAGATCATGCGAGGGGAACGGTCCTACGATCACTTCAACACCAGAACTGTGAGCGAGCGAAACGAGGTCTTCCGGGGATGCCGCCTTCCATGGGGATGTATAGTCGACATTCACGCCCAACTCACTTCTTAACAGCCAGACATTTCCCAAGTTGCCGCCTCTTGCCGTTGACCATACGGAGCCTGCCGAACCAAGTCCAAGATCCTTGGCGGCGGTTATAACCGGTCGCCAATCGGGCCATTGCCGGTCGATCTTCAGCGGTCTTGCCGATAGATTCAGAGCTGAAAAAATGATGACCGGTACGATTATATATTGCAGTTTCCGTGTAATTTCCGATATCCTGCAAAGGAAGATGCCGGCCGGGATCGATAGGAACATCACGGCAAGATAGAGGTTCCTGTTCATCGCGAAATTATTGCCGCTAGCTAGGTGATAAAGAATAATCGGGAACCCGGCAAAAAAAATGACGGTTTCTCCGAGGGCCAGATTTTCTTTACGCCATATCAGTCGATACGTGCAGAAGGACATTTCGGCAAGGGCCAATACCACTGCAGGGCCACCTCTCCAGAAGACCTCCTTTATTATGACGACATAAGAAAGTTTCGTGGCAAGGACCTGTAAGGCGTCGTTCCTTGCGTGGGCCACCGCTGCAAGGATGTGTCTATGTTCGAAGGCCCAGTAGAGACCAGAGAAAAATATCATCCCTCCCCAAAGATATTGAAGCAGCCAGTATCTCTTGTTCGTGTATGCGAAGTACAGCCCAATAAGGGCGGCAACAGGAAGGTAGAGATGTGTTACATAGCGTGAGGCGGCTGCCATGGCCAAAGAGAATGCCGCCAGGATAAGTGTCCTGCCAGAACCGCGATCAAACCCTTTTGCCGTAAGCCACAGTCCAAGGGAAAGGAGCATGAATGAGAGCGAGTCGTATCCGGCAATCGTGTTCGCAAAAACGACCGGGGCGGATGCAGAAAATATGATCGCGGCGTAAAACGCGGCCTTCCTTTCGCTGACATCTGGCGACGCTTTGCGTACGAACATGCGCGCAAATTGATATATAAACGCCGCGGTGGCCGCTCCGAAGATGGCCGAAAGAAGCCTTGCCGCAAGGAACCCCCCGGCGATGTTGGCAAGATTTGAGAGTTCTGGCCAGAGCCTTACGTCACCGGTTATATAAAAGACATTGCCGAGCCTTGGGGCGTAAGAGTAGAAAGATTCGTCGATAAAGGGTCCATTGTAATTGATGCCGGAATAAAATATTGTAACGAAAAGGAAGAATGCGACGATACCCGGGAGATGCCAGTCGATACGCCGCAAAAAAACTTTAAGGTGATTGTTCATATGCTGTTGGCCCTTTTTTCGGCATCTATCTTAATAGGAAGCCCGCTGATAAATGACATCATTACGGCTGCGGCATAGGGGACCGACTGGATAGTAAGAACGATTATCCACACATGCATATCAAAGGTCTGAATGCCTATCTTTACCGTTAATGCAAATGCCGAAAGGAGAAGGGCCATCATGAAGAACAACTCCTCCCTTGCGGTCGACAGCGCGTGAAGTACGGCGAAAGAAGCCGCTCTTTTAGGCGTCCTGAAGAAAGGTTTTCCCTTTGTAGTGAAACCCTGCAGAACGGCAACGGCTATTGTGTGTGAAAGTGCGGTTCCCGCGATTGCCGCCGAAATTGTATTTAAAACACCCTCTCCGATCCGCGTTCTGTAGATGTATACGAGCTTTACTATCTTGAACATGAATAGGACGATGGGGAGCATGGCGAATTCGGCCATCGGAGGATCTATCTTTCTCGGAGCCAGAAGCATTGCCAGCGTCCAAAGAAGAGCGGCGAAGTTGAAGATGAGATTGGCCGAATCCGCTATCCATGGGAGCCATCCTGCAAAGAAGTGATATTTCTGGCCCCGCGTCAGTGCGTTTTTCTCTCTACCAAATATCTTCCTTGCATGGTGCCTTAGTATCTGTATGGCGCCATAGGCCCATCTGAACCTCTGTTTCTTGAAGTCGATGAATGTGTCGGGGATCAACCCCTTGCCGCAGCTTTTGGGTATGTACATTGCCTCGTAACCATTTTCGAATATCCGAAGGCCCAGCTCGGCGTCCTCGGTTATGCACCATTCGGCCCAACCGCCCACCTCTTCCAGCACGTTCTTTTTAACCAGCGTCATCGTTCCGTGCTGGATAATGGCGTTTCTTTCGTTTCTCGTGATCATGCCTATGTAAAAGAAACCGCGGTATTCCGAATAGCACATCGCCTTAAAAATGCTCTCATCCTCGTCCCGATAGTCCTGAGGGGCCTGAACTATCGCGGTCCTTTTGTTCATGAACTGAGGGACAAGGTCCTTGAGCCAGTTCCTGTCCACATTGTAGTCGCTGTCGATGACCCCGATGACCGAGGCATCTTTGGATGTTTTGAGAAGCGCGTAATTGAGCGCTCCCGATTTGAACCCGGAAAGCTTGTCCTCGTGAAAGAAACGAAATCTTGGGCCGAGCTTTTCGGCATGGATAAGGACAGGTATCCAGACCACCTCATCCTTGGTGTTGTTGTCCATCACGATGACCTCGAACCGCGGATAGTCAAGGTCGGCAAGGGCGTTCAGTGTCTCTATTACCATTTCCGGCGGTTCGTTGTAGGTTGGAACATGTATGGAGACCATCGGCAGTTCTTCGTCCAGAAGTCTTGCGGGAACGAACGGTCTGCGTCTTTCTCTTACCCAGAGCGCCTCCGCCCATTCGTGGGATTCTGTGAATATCACGATGATAACGCCCAGCATTCCGGTGAACATCAGTACTCCAACTATGACCGAAGAGAAAGTGAGATACTGGAGGGTGTAGTCATAGGCGACCCAGACGGCTACGGTTGCTGCCGCGAACGATATTATCGCCAGAAAACCCCTGCCGCGGGTCTTTAGAGTGTGGCTGTCGACAAGAATGACCCCAAGGGCGATAATGGCGATCAGCATCGATATTCCGGCAAGGATGTGTGTTCATAGAGCTTTCAATAAACGCTTAATTTCGCGTATTGGGCGGAGAGGTTCTTCAGTTCGCCTGTTTTGAACTGGATGATCAGTTTTTGCTGGCCGATCTTTCCTTCTGTCTTTCTTATTATTCCTTCGCCGAAAGTGGGGTGGCGGACACGTTGGCCGACGCGATAGCCGGTATTCGGTGATCGGTTATCGGTGATCGGTGAAGAGGGGAGGGCAAATCGTGAAGAGTTGTTGACTATTTCCTGGTCCTCGAATGTTACCTGACTGAAGTCATCACAGTTGCATCCCTGACCGAAATCGTCCCTTTCAGCATTCTCTTTGCGCCCTAAGGCGTACGGCGTACTGCGCACAGAGCACTGAGTGCGCAGTACAAATTTTTCAGGAATTTCATCCATGAACCTTGAAGGGACGTTATAGCTGAAGCTCCCCCTTATCATCCGCTGGTTCGCGTGAGCAAGGTGAACCTTCTTCCTTGCGCGTGTCATCCCTACGTAAAAAAGGCGTCTCTCTTCTTCAAGTTCGGCGCTCTCGTCGAGCGCCCTTATATGGGGGAGTACGCCTTCCTCCATGCCTACTATGAAGATATAAGGGAACTCAAGTCCCTTGGCCAGGTGCAGTGTCATTAAGGGAAGGACATCTTCGCCTTCATTGTAAGAGTCTATGTCGCTTATGAGCGCCACCTGATCCAGAAAATCGGCCAGGGTCATTTCGGGTTGTGCCTTTATAGCTTCGCTCACCGCC
Organism: Deltaproteobacteria bacterium CG11_big_fil_rev_8_21_14_0_20_49_13; assembly: GCA_002796305.1. NCBI lineage: Bacteria > Deltaproteobacteria > Deltaproteobacteria bacterium CG11_big_fil_rev_8_21_14_0_20_49_13. The sequence goes on along the minus strand of PCWZ01000073.1, from coordinate 11,134 downwards.
GATATCAGTTCGTCTATGTTAAGGACACGTTCGTTCGTCTCTTCCGTCCTTTCGGCGACCAGATCTTCCACATATCTTGTCTTATTGACCGCCTCCGCCACAAGTTCGGCGGGGGGAAGGTCGCGAAGCTCGGTCAACTCTTTCACAAGAAGGGCGAACTTTAAAAGCTTTTGCCGTGTTCCGCTATTAAAGTCGGGAGGTTGAAGATGTGTAGTGATATATTCATAGATCGTTACGCCGGCGGCGGATGAATATGCCTCAAGTTTTTTGACCGTTGTATTTCCGATGCCGCGGGCGGGGATGTTTATGATCCGCTTGAGGCTTACGTTCTCGTTCGGGTTTATGACAAGTCTTAAGTAGGCGATGATGTTCTTTATCTCGGCGCGGTCATAGAATCGAATGCCTCCGTATATCACATAAGGTATCCGTTCACGGCGGAACTCGTCTTCGAACACGCGCGATTGGGCGTTGGTACGGTAGAATATGGCGATATCCTTATGAAGGATGCCGGAGGAGGTGAGGTTCCTTATCTCCTTAACTACGGACCTTGCCTCTTCGCGTTCGTCCGCTACTTCAATCATGTTTATCGGCTCGCCTTCCTCGTTATCCGTCCAGAGTGTCTTCGGTTTTCTTTCGCTGTTGTTGGCGATAACGGCGTCGGATGCGGCAAGGATCGTCTTTGTGGAGCGGTAGTTCTGCTCCAGCTTTATGACGTTCGCGCCTTCAAAGTCGCGCTCAAAGTCGAGGATGTTGCTTATGTCGGCGCCGCGCCATGCATAGATTGATTGATCGGGGTCGCCTACGACGGAGATGTTCTTATACTTATCGGAAAGCATGCGTATGAGCTCGTATTGCGAGTGGTTGGTATCCTGATATTCGTCGACCAGTATGTATCTGAACTTGCTTTGATAGTGCTTTAGCACCTCCGGATGTTTTCTGAAGAGCATTACGGTGAGCATGATAAGGTCGCCAAAGTCGACCGCACCGTTCTTTTGCAGTTCTTCCTGATATCTTTTGTAGACCTCGGCCATCTTTCCCTGATAAAAATCGCCGCTCGGATAATTGTCAGGAGTGGTTAAAGAATCCTTCGCCCTGGATATCTTTTCAACGGCGCCGCGTGGCGTGACGAGTCTATCGCTTATATTAAGTTCGATAAGTATCTTTTTGATGAGAGACAACTGGTCCGAACTGTCAAATATGACAAAGTGGGGCGAAAGGCCCGTATGCTCGGCATTGCGCCGGAGTATCTTAAGACATGCCGAGTGAAACGTGTTTATCCATACTTCGCGCGCTGTGAGGCCTATCGTGCGCTCGATGCGGTTCCTCATCTCGGCGGCGGCCCTGTTCGTGAACGTCACCGCCAATATCTCGGACGGGTGAACATGTTTGTTCCTTATGAGATGAACGACCCTTTCCGTAAGCACACGCGTCTTGCCTGAACCCGCGCCAGCGAGAATGAGCAAAGGCCCATTTTCATGCTCTATGGCAAATCGTTGTTGTTCATTTAGTTCCATAATTAAAGTCAATGACCAATTATCAAGTTCCAATGACGAATAAAATCACAATGACACAATGTTCAAACAAATGGTCATTGGAATTTGGACATTCATTCGTCATTGGGAAATTAGGCATTGGTCATTCTACGGTAACGCTCTTGGCAAGGTTCCTCGGCTGATCGACATCGGTACCTTTATGGTCTGCGATGTAATAGGCGAACAGCTGTAACGGGAGAGCATAAAGGATGGGGCTTGTGTACCAGCTCGTATGCGGCATATAGATGACATCCTTTGCCTTAGAGGCTATCTGCCTATCGCCTTCGTTGGCGAGGGCGATAACATCGGCGCCCCTTGCGCGTACCTCTTCGATGTTGCTCATCACCTTGTCGTAGGTGTAGCCCTTGGGGATCATGGCGAGAACTGGGGTGCCGTTCTCGATGAGGGCAATAGGCCCATGCTTAAGCTCTCCAGCGGCAAAGCCTTCTGCGTATACGTAGGATATCTCTTTTAATTTAAGCGCGCCTTCGAGGGCCACCGGAAAATGGACGCCCCTTGCGATATACAGGAACTGGGTCTTGTCCGAATACCTTTGCGCTATATCTTTTATCTTGCCGGCGCTATCAAGGAGCTTTTTCATCTGGCCGGGGAGCTCCAATATTTCGGCGACCCGGTGTTCAATGTAATCCGCATCTATTTTACCCAGCTTTTTGCCGAAACATAAGGCAAGTAGAAGCAGGGCGGTGAGCTGTGCGGTGAACGCCTTGGTTGAGGCAACTCCTATCTCAGGTCCCGCGTGTGTGTAGATAACGGCGTCGGAAACCCTGGCGACGGAGCTGTCAACAACGTTGCAGATGGCAAGGACCTTTGCGCCAGATTCTACCGCCATTTTGAGTGCGGCCAGAGTGTCCGCTGTTTCACCAGACTGTGAGATGGGGATGAAGAGGGTTTTGCTCGTTATAATAGGATCGCGGTATCGAAATTCGCTGGCAAGGTCGACGGCCACCGGTATGCGGCATATGCGCTCTATCCAGTATTTTCCGGTGAGGGCCGCGTGCCACGATGTCCCGCATGCCACAATATAGACCCTGTCGAACGGGAACTTGCCGTTCTTCCATAAGGGGTCGAGCTCTTTAAGGATGACCTTGCCGGATCCGGGGGCAACGCGTCCGCCTATTGTGTCTTCAAGTATCTTAGGTTGTTCGAATATTTCCTTGAGCATGAAATGCTTGAACCCGCCCTTTTCGGCCATTAAAGGGTCCCATGTGATGATCTTTGGTTCCCTTTTGACAGGATTGTGCGCGTGATCGCGAATAGAAACAGCGTCTGCGGTTATCTTTCCTACTTCATCGTCCTCCAGGAATATCACCTTGCGGGTGTAGGGAAGGAGAGCGGGGACGTCTGATGCGATGAAATTTTCATGCTCACCCAGGCCAACCACAAGCGGGCTACCGTGTTTGGCCATATAAACGGTATTTTTATCTTTAACGTTCATTATGGCAAGGGCGTAGGAGCCTTTTATCTTTGCAAGGGAGCGCGAGATCGCATCTTTCATTTGAAGCCCTTGAGAAACGAACTGGTAAATAAGATGGGCGACTATCTCTGTATCGGTCTCGGAGGTGAACTCGTGTCCTTTACTGATAAGTTGTTTTCTTAGCTCAGCATGATTCTCTATGATGCCGTTGTGGACGACCACAATATCGCCTGCGCGGTGGGGATGGGCGTTCTCTTCAGATGGGCGCCCGTGGGTGGCCCATCTGGTGTGACCTACGCCGATGTGACCTTCGGGTTTGCACCCGTTGACCATGTTCTCAAGATTGGCCAGTTTTCCAACGGAACGTTTCACGCAAAGCTCACCGTCAGACATGACGGCGATGCCGGCGGAGTCGTACCCGCGGTATTCAAGTCTTTTGAGCCCGTCAATAAGGACATCCGTTGCGTTACGATGTCCGACATATCCTACTATTCCGCACATAAAAACAGTGAACAGTGATCAGTAAATAGTGATTAGTGAACATCACCTATTTCTATCTATTGTTCACTTGTTCGATTTCCAGTCTCCCTTGATTACCTGACGAGACCTTGCTATTGCAAGTGAATTTTCGGGAACGCTCTCGGTTATCGTGGAGCCCGCGGCTATCGTTGAGTTGTTTCCAATTTCAACCGGTGCTACGAGCTGGACATCGCTTCCTATAAAGACATCGTTGCCGATAGTCGTCTTGTGCTTTTCTTTGCCGTCGTAATTGCAGGTTATCATGCCGCAACCCACATTAGTCCTTTCGCCGATGACGGCGTCGCCTATGTAGCTTAAGTGGTTGGCCTTGGATCCCTTTTTGAGGGTAGACTTCTTGATCTCCACGAAATTTCCCACCTTGGCCTCGTTTTCGATCAGAACCCCGGGCCGGAGTCTTGCAAACGGGCCTATCGTTGCGTTGTCCTTGATCTCTCCCTCTTCAATATATGAATAGGCGTTTATCTTTACATTATCGCCTATCTTCATGTTCTTTATAACGGCGCCGTTCTCTATTCTGCAGCCCTTGCCTATCTTGGTCTTGCCGGATATGAAGGCGTGAGGGTAAATGACCGTGTCGGCCCCTATTTCAACCCCGTCATCTATATAAGTATGCAACTCGTCCACTATCCCGACCCCCGCGAGCATCATCTTGTCGAGGATGCGGTATCTCATGTGCCTGTTGACTTCCGCAAGTTCGATGCGTGTGTTGACGCCAAGGACTTCCTCGTGTTCTTTTATGCAGGTGGCGCTGACCCTCTTTCCTTCTTTGGAAGCTATCTCGATTATGTCGGTCAGGTAGAACTCTTTTTGCGCGTTCTTGGGAGATATCTTCTTGAGCGATTCAAAGAGCCAATCCTTTTTAACGTAGTATATGCCGCTGTTCACCTCTCTCACCATAAGCTCGGGAGGTGAAGCGTCCTTGGCCTCTTTTATTCCGGTGACCATCCCTCTGTTGTCCCTAAGTATCCTCCCGTAGCTTGCCGGGTCCTTGAGGTCCATTGTAAGAAGGCCGCAGATGGCCTCTTTGGCGTGCGTGTCGGTTATCAGTTTTTTGAGTGTTTCGGGCCTTATAAGGGGCACATCGCCAGGGATGATGACGATATATTCGGACTCTTTGTTGATAGGATTTTCGGCGGACCTGACCGCATCTGCTGTTCCGAGCTGCTCTTTTTGTACGGTTAGCGAAACATTGTCCTGGTCGCCGAACAGTTCCGTGAAGCGTCCTTTTTGTTCCTCGCTGATGACCACTATTACCTGACCCGCGCCGGCATCGAGACACGATCTGACCGGATAGGTCACAAGGGGTCTGCCTGATACCAGATGGAGCACCTTGGGAAGGGTGGACTTCATCCTTGTGGATTTGCCCGCGGCCAGTACAACTGCCGTTGTATTTTGCATAGGGTCGGCTATCTAGCCCTTTTGGCACTTTAAATCAAGAAAATCTATAGAATGCCCGCAAATTGGCATGCAGTTTGCTTTACCAGTAAGTAGCGCATGCGCGTTCTTTAAAAAGAAGCTTAAAATCGGACGGTTGGTGCAAACCGGGATGACCGCGGCTGACGAATTTTTGACGGTTTGGAACCTTTAGATTTCCATTATGGTAATCTTGAGCCGTTCGCCGATTTTATTGTTTGATTTATGGGGATAAATAGGGTTAATCTGGGCGCGCATGGTTCTACATCCTGAGCTTGTCGAAGGATGAAAATGTTCATGGTTCGACAGACTCATCACGAACGAAAGGATCGATATATGAGAAAATATTTGATCGTTTTAGCCGTTTTTTTAACAGTGCCGGCACTGGCCTCTGCGACCCAGACGAGGTCAAATGTCCCTTTGGAACGGATGGCAAATGACGCCTGTTTCATATTTTCGGGCAAAACCACCGATATCTCTTCGTGCAACGATCCAAGCCTAAAGGTCTTGGGGTGCAAGGTCTACACGGTCGTTCTCGACAAGATAGTCACCATGTGTGTCCCGAAAGCCGATGGAACAGAGTGGAAGAGCGGCGACAAGTTCACATACAAGGTCGCTACCGCGGTCAAGGGAAATGCCTATCCTCGCGGCGATTTCTTTCAGTTTCTTGCAAAGCCTTCAAGGCTTGGCCTCACGGCTCCGATCAATTTAAGCGAAGGCGTACTCCCCGTTCAAAGGCCATCAGAGGGGGTAAGCCTTTTAAGGCTTTCAAATTCCCGCGAAATGTTCCTGAAGAACATCAAGAACGTGAATCTTTTAAGGACGCAGATGCTTTTACAACAGCCGGTAGCGAAGCCGGTTCCTGGCCAGAGTAAGGCCGTCCTTGAGAGGGCGCCGGTAAAGGTGGAGAACGACCAGATAGATATCGATGACTTTATAGGTATTGTGAAACAGTTGAGGGAAAAGCCTGTTTCCAAGTAAGAGGTGACAATATGAAGAAGCTCATATTAATTCTTTCACTCCTTTTTATAGCATCCAACGCGTTCGCTTACGGAGCATTCTACTCCTATCCCGAAACCACCGGTGGCGAGCCGTACCGCTGGAAGAATGGCAAGACATTATGGAAATATGATATCGGGCGTTTTTCAAAAAAGGTCCCCGTTGAGCCCGAAGCCAGTCATGTTGAGTTTTGCAAATCCGCCACTGTCGACCCATGCGGCTCCGAAATGATCAAGTGCGGCATTCTTAAATGTGTCGAGAAAAAGTTCAAGGAGTGGAGCGATGCAAAGATGCTAGCCGGCACCAGCCCCACCAAAGAGGTCAAGGTGGCAAATCTTTCATTTATAAAAATTGGTCCAATGAGTCACGACGTAGAAAGCTCCGTGCTTGATTCTGATAGAAATATCTATCAGGAATATGATAAAGGGACCGTTAAGAACCCAATGACACATATCATCTTTGATGAGGATGGTTCGATACTTCAGGATATCTACGGCGAAGGAAATAAGCCTCCGCTAGGGCTTACTTTGCTTTTCAAGGACGCAAAGTCTCCTTATTATACGGGTGGAATGGTCATCCTTAACGGCCTTGCATTTGACGGGGAGACAGGGGGAGATGTAAAGGAACTGGCATCCGCCAAGTATGTTTCCGGAACTATACTTCACGAGCTCGGTCATTTGATAGGCTTGGACCACACACAACCTCTGCGTGACATTTTAGGGGCCAGCGAAACCTCGGCGCCAAACAAGCCGAACTTTGTGCCGACCATGTACCCGTCTAATATCGATGAGGAGCAGGCATCCCTTAAGAACGACGACAAGAGCGGCGTGGCGTACATCTATTGGGATGAAGGGACCACACAGGAATTCAAGGATGGTTTTTGCAGGATAGAGGGGGAGGTAAAGAACGCGAGCACCGGCGAATCTTATCAGGGGGTAAATGTCGTTGCTTATACGGATGGGGACAACATTAAAGAGAGTGAAAAATATGGCGGCCAGATCTCCTTTGTTAGCGGCTCTATGTATTATCCTGATGTCAAGGACGTCCCTCTTGGAAAATATGTGATAGTTGGGAGAATGGGCGGAGTTCCGACAAAGGTTGTGATGCAGGCGATCATGTCTAAGTGGGCGGGTAGTTCGGAAAGTGGATTTGCAGGGTCTATCAACCCTTACGGGGTAGGTGAGAATTCGGATGATTGGCTGGATGGTCCCTCTGAGGCCCTGTTTGCCAAGGACGGCAACACGGTGGTCTCCGAAGGTGGAAAGACCTGCGTGATATGCGATCTTGTCAAGGACGGAAGCCCGAAGTCATCTGATGCCTACAGCGCCTATCAGGATGCCTGCGAGATAAAAGAGGTGAGCCTTATGACAATGAGGGCGACCGATGCTCCTGCCCCTGCCGAAAGCAAGGAACAGGAGGAAAACTCTTCCGACAGCCCCAAAAAAGGCTTCTGCATGTCCCTAGCGGCGCCTTATAACCCCGCATGGGGAGCCGTTCTCCCGGTTCTTGTAGGCCTTTTGTTCGCGACCCGAAGAAGGCTTCAAAAATAGTTAAAAAAACGAGCAACTTTTTCCTTATCCTGCCGAAAATACTTATACACGATGAAAAAGCCCCTTTTTGCCATTATCTTCTTTTTATCCCTGTTGATTACCGATAACCGGTCACCGTTCACCTCTGCACATGCCGGTGGTCCCTTCTTCGTCACAAATGACGGAGTTCCCCTAAAATGGAGCGATGACACATTAAAGTGGATTACCGACGGCGGAGACCTTAACGCAAACGTCACCTCTTTAAAGGCCGCGGAATGGATAGGGGGGCTTTTTGGCATCTGGGGAGGATCTAGCCTTGCAGATCAGAACGGAGCCGCCATAGATGTCGCAGATATTGACTTTGAGTTCGCGGGCACACTTCCCGAAGATGTTAACGAGACCAACTATATAGATATTATCAACGACCATAGGGGCGAGGCTGTGATCGTGTTCGATGAAACGGGAGCCATCATAGACCTTGAGCTTGGAGAGAAGGCAAGTAGCTACGTGGTAGGATTTGCGTCGCCTTTCAGCGTTGGAAAGGATGAATTTGCCGGCGGTATCATCGTGCTTAACGGTCTTTTCATTGACGGCAACAAAAGTAATGGAGTGGAAGTTAGTGAGGACGAATTTAGGGCGGCCATCCTTCATGAGATAGGCCATCTCCTGAACCTCGATCATACGCAGGCAAATATAGAGGCGGTCAAAAGAGTTAGGGACGGCGACGATTCCCTTATCGATGAGATCCCGACGATGTATCCGATACTTTTTTCCAAGGAACAGCTGGTTCTTCACGTCGATGACGTTGTCTCTCTTGCCGAGCGATATCCTGCACAGGGCTATTTGGACAGCTTTTGCAGGGTAGAAGGAGCCCTAGAAGACACCGACGGAAAAGGTTTTCAGGGCGCCGATGTCGTTGCGAGGGCCATCGATCCACTATATCAGTGGGAGGATATAAGAACCATCGTTTCAGGCGTCATGTACCCAAAGGGTACAAAGAACGGTTCTTATGTCCTAGGTGGCCTTGTCCCGGGTCGCGAATATATAGTCGGTTACCGTGGCATAGACAGGTCCTTTACCGGCGGCTCCAGCATCGCGCCATACGACCCACCAAGAAGCGGCGTTGTGAGCGCTATCATATCCGAGAGCATTGTCGCCTGCGGCAGGGGTGGGGCAAGTTACGAGATCGCATCTTCGGGAAAGGTAGAGTCCAAGGACCCCCTTACTGCCAACTCTTCGGAAGACGGATCGGATGGAAACGGGACCTTCGATACCGATGCAACCGCTCCATCCGGCGGATGTAGCCTTATACCAAGATCTTTTTAGTCTTTTCTTTTTTCTCCAATCTGTTAGAAAAGCGCTCATGTCAGTCGGATACGTTTGGGAAGATCTGTACACTAGGCACAACATGGGTGAGTACCACCCGGAGTCCCCCTTAAGGCTCAAGGCCGTGAAAAACGTTATCGATGATGTGAAGGTTGCGCCTTTCCTGACGAGGCTCATTCCCAAACCTGCCACCAAAGAAGAGCTTTCATGGGTGCATGACGGTCATTACATAGATCGCATTGAATCTACTTCAGGTAAATTCGAAGATCTTGACCCCGACACCTCTACATGTCCGGCAACATGGGATGCGGCGCTTCTTGCCGCCGGCGGCGTGATCGCGTGCGTAGATTATGTGATGGAAGAGAAATATTCCCATGGCGCGTTCGCCTTTGTAAGGCCGCCCGGGCATCATGCAGAGCGTACCCATGCGATGGGTTTCTGCTTCTTTAATAATATTGCGATAGGGACCGAACATGCCATAAATAAGTATGGGCTGAAAAGGGTCGCCGTTCTTGATTTTGACGTTCATCACGGCAACGGAACACAGAACCATTTCTATAACAGGGGAGATGTCCTTTTCGCCTCCGTCCACCGTCATCCATTTTACCCGGGAACCGGCGATGCGATAGAGACCGGTAAGGGCCTAGGCAAGGGACTTAATATCAACGTCCCGTTAAATGGCGGCGGAGGAGACGAAGAGTTCCGTGCCGCTTGGGATAATATTCTGGCAAAGGTCGAAGGGTTCAAGCCGGAGCTTATAATGGTATCTGCAGGGTTCGATGCCCACGTAGAGGATCCTCTTGGAGGTATGAAGTTGACGACCGGCGCTTACCGGCGGCTTGCATCGAAACTTGTCTTGCTTTCCAAGAAGGTGTGCGGCGGGCGCCTTGTATTGGTCCTCGAAGGCGGCTACAGTCTTTCGGCGCTTCGCTCCTGCGTCAAGGCCGTTCTTGAAGAGATGATCTAGGTCAAAACTCCAGGTCGTCCTCTCCGCCGTCGGATGCTTTTGGAGCCGGAGGAACGTACGGCAAAGAGTCCTGCGGCGCCATATCCTCATCGAAGAAGTCTATCGCGCGATCTGTGACGCGTCTTTCAGAGCTCAAGCCTTCGCGAAGCATACTGTATCCCTTGAAATAAACGGCGGAACCTCCGCTTATGCTGGCAATACGCTCTTCTTTAAGCCCGTTTGGAGGTTCGAATTTCCTTGCCTCCATATTCTTGGTGGCTTCCTTCATATACTCAAGGAATATCGGGGCGGCGGTGACCCCTCCCGTTTCTCTGGAGCCGATCCGGGTGATGTTATCAAAGCCTATCCAAACTCCGGCGGCGAGGTCGGGGGTGAAGCCTACGAACCAGCAGTCTGTCTCGTCGTTCGTTGTCCCTGTCTTTCCGGCCACGGGACGTCCGAGCGCCTTTACACGTATTCCGGTCCCTCTATCAACGACACCGGTCAGAAGCTTGGTCATTAAAAAGGCGGTTTGCGGGGTTATTACATGGTCCTTTGGGACGGCCTCGCCGTAAAGGACCTTAATGTCCTCCTGGCTTAACACTAGTTTATCGGAGTCGATATATTTTTGCCCTTCCTCAAAGAGTTTGTGGTTCAGGTCCTTGAATTTGGATGCAAGTTCTTCAGAGACATCGAACGCCTCATCGGCGGTCTTGTTGGCCTCGTCTATCTTTTTCAGGTCTACCTCTTCAAGAACGTTTCCATCGGTGTCCGTTATCTTTGTTATATAGATAAGGTTGGGTCTTATCCCTGCGTTGTCGAACGTAGAATATGCCCTGACCATTTCTGAAAGATAGACGCCGTTGGAACCGAGCGCCATCGAAAGATATTTGCCGATCGGAGTTGTGAGCCCCATCTTGCGAATGTAGGCGGTAAGATAATGAAGCCCGATATCGTTCGCTATTTTTACCGTTGGGATGTTCCGCGAGTGAATGAGGTCGCTTTCAAACGTGGTGAGGCCGGCATATTTCCCGCCGTAGTTCTTGGGCGCCCACTGAGGCTGATTTATGCCTACGGAATAGATCACCGGACCGTCGAGGATCGGAGTTGAATATTTATAACCTTTATCCAGGGCGGCCGAATATATGAACGGCTTGAACGATGAGCCGGGCTGACGAAGGGCCTGGACCGCGCGGTTGAATTCGCTCTCCTTGTAATCGTAACCGCCTATCATCGCCTTGACCCCGCCTGTATGCGGGTCCATCGAGAATAGGGCGCCTTCAACAAGCGGTCTTTGCGTAAGAAGGAACTCGCCTTCTTTTTCTGAAAGCTTGACAAGTATTATGTCGCCGGTCTTGAACCTGGTCTTTGGGTCGTTCAGATAGCTGGCATCTTCGTAGCCTTGCGAGTCGGT
>PCWZ01000072.1:16917-50976 GCA_002796305.1 Deltaproteobacteria bacterium CG11_big_fil_rev_8_21_14_0_20_49_13 | reverse complement strand
CTCCTTGTGAGACCGCTTGGACTATCAGATAATCATCGCTTTTGATGTGACCACTAATTATCGGTTTTGACCGACCGGTAACAAGCTTCGCTAAGCGGTTACGGAACACTTGAATGGGAAAACGTTGACAAAAAACGACTGAATGTATAGCCTATCTCAATCTTTTATGCGACGACTAGCGCTCATATTGTTAGTAGCCCTTGTCATCCTGATACCAACTCTAAGGAGGGCTGATGAGGTCAAGGTTCAAAAGGGAAAGGTTGCCGCCTACAGCCACTCCTATCTTGAGGTTATTAAGGCGGCCGCCAAGACCTACAACCTGCCGGCATCGCTCATCGCGGCCGTCATAAGGGCTGAATCGGGTTTTAACCCCAACGCCGTATCCAATAAAGGGGCCATTGGCCTTATGCAACTAAGCCTTTCAACAAGCATGGCCTTGAACGTTAAGGACCCGACGGACCCGGTAGAGAACATCCATGCCGGCTCAAAGTATTTAAGGCTACTCATTGACCGGTTCGACGGAAACCTCGAAAAGGCCATTGCCGCATATAACGCAGGGCCAGGGGCCGTTGAACGCTTTAACGGAATTCCTCCCTACCGGCAGACGCAAAACTTTGTGCCAAAAGTGCTTGGGTATTACTCCAAATACGAATCCGGCACAGCTATCGATTAACCTTTCAAACGGCACCACCCACAAATGGATTCCGCCTAAAGAACAATCATCGCGCTGGTGGAATACTCCGGGACCATCTGGAGGGTCTCGGAAAGTTCTACGCCTATCTCCCCAGCATTCAATAACCGAACCATCTCTTTCTGGTCGGCAAGGGATGGCCATACATGATAGCCGGGACTGATCCTTGCCATTGCGGGAAGCGGTCTTTCGGCATCGAACGGGATGTTCAGCTCTCTTAAGATATTCCTGTGCGAATATTCAGCCAGCGCCTCGGTCACCTCCACAGCAAGTCCGTGAAGATAGAGATAGTCGGTATATTTGCCCGCCTTGAAAAGTTCGGCGCATTTTTCTGCTACTCTGCTCCCTATAGTTACGAGTTGCAGAGGGACAGGTTCGGAGTTCGAGGTTCGAAGTTCTAAGTTGAGGATCTGGGACCTCTTGAAATATCCGTAACTGACCTTGGGCTCAAATATCCCATCATCCTTCACACTCTTCTTCAGCTCCTCGAACTTTGGCCACACCTTCTCTTTTATTATCTTTTGATAGGCCTCTTCTGTCCCCTTCGTCCTTTTAAACTGCCATCTCCCGACAAAAAGGGCATGGGTATCTATTAACCGAAAGATCTCGTCTAACGGAATACTTTTGACTGTTTTGACACCGTAAAATGGAGGATTCATAGTGACTGCATTATTTTAAGTCCTTCGAAAGCATCCTTTGCGTAATAAACTTTTCCCTTATAGGCCTTTTGTAGTTCGTTCTCTACGAATTTACCGGTTAGCGCCGCGCCGCCACATATTACAGGAATGGTTATGCCCCGGTGCGAGAGCTCGATAAGGTCATCCTTCATTATGAGGCATGACTGGACAAGGAGCCCCGAAAGCCCAACCGCCTGAGGTTTCTCTGTCTCTATGGCCATGATGATCGACTCGATAGGCTGTTTGACACCCAAGTTCACAACTTTAAAGCCGTTGTTCGTAAGTATTATATCCACAAGATTCTTGCCTATATCGTGAACGTCGCCCCTTACCGTTGCAATGACCATCTTCCCCTGCTCTTTCATCTTTGTCCTGTCCATAAACGGCTCAAGCAAGGAAACGGATCTCCTCATCACCTCCGCCGACTGGAGAACGAAAGGTAGGGCAAGCTCTCCTCTCCCGAACTTTTCGCCGACCGTCCGCATTGCCGGAAGGAGGATCTTGCTTATTATCTCTGTCGGCGGATATATCTTGATGATCGTAGGTATTATTTTCTCAAGCTCCAACCTGTCGCCGTCGATAACGGAATATTTCAACCTCTCCTCATCAGACATTCTCTTCTCTTGTTTCCTGCTTCCCGCTTCTTTCTTCCCCTCAAAATGCCCTATGAACTTCTGCAGAGCATCCTTCCTTTTACAAAAGATAAGTTCCTGCGCAAGGTTCAGCGCCTTTTTATCTATTTTATGAATGGGGAGTATCTGCCCTGCATGGACGATGGCCGCATCAAGACCGGCCTTTACCGCCTCAAAAAGAAAGACGCTGTTTAAGACCTTTCTCATCTCGGGCTTTAGGCCGTACGAAATGTTGCTGACACCTAAGATGCTACGAACATTATCGTTCGAGCGAAGTCGAGAACCCTTCGACCGGCCCAGAACCGGACTTCTCGACGCGCTTCGCTTGCCCGAAGAATAAATCGTTTTGAGTTTTTTTATCGCCTTAAGAGTTTCATGACCGCTCCCGAACTTTGCCGCCTCAGGGTCGGCAAGCGTAAACGTAAGAAGGTCTATAAAGAGCGGCGCATTTAGATCCTCGCAGAGCTTTATCAGCCTATTGGCGATCTTTAGCTTGGTGTCGGCGTCTCGCGCCATTCCTTTTTCGTCGATCGTGAGCGCAACAAGACCTGCGCCGAATTTCTTGGCAAGCTTGATCATTATGACCGCTTTTTTGCCTCCATCTTCCAGATTTATCGAATTGATCACGGACCTTCCGGGAAGCCTCTTAAGCGCCGCCTCTATCGCCTCGGGGTTCGTTGAATCGATCATTATAGGAAGAGTGGATGATGCCGCGAGCGACAAAGCCATTGCAGAAATATCTTGTGCCTCGTCCCTTCCGGCATAGGCAACGGAAAGGTCCAGAACGTGCGCTCCGGTCCCCGCCTGACGCTTGGCAAAGAGAGAGGCGGCGGTAAAATCGTCCTTTAAAATATGTTCTCTGAACTCTTTTGAACCGTTAATATTCATCCGCTCGCCAACGATAAGCGGCCTTGGCTCCTGATCGACGGCTACTGGAGAGTAAAGTGATGAGAAATATTCTCCCCATTTGTAAGCATGCCCCGAGCCTTGTCGAGGGAGAGGAGTTAGAGCTGGTAGAACAATTGAACTGTTGTCTCCCTCCCCCTTCCCTCCCTTACAAAGGGAGGGGGTGATTTTATCCGCTACCGAACGAATATGTTCCGACGTCGTCCCGCAGCACCCGCCTACTATTTGAACGCCCAGTTCTCGAGTGTAGTACTCTGCCCATTTACCGAACTCCTCCGCCGAAAGATCGTATCTGGCGACACCGTTAACTATTTCCGGAAGACCGGCGTTGGCAAGAACGGCTATGGGAACGCTCGAATTTTGAGATAAATATCTAACGTGCTCTTCCATCTGCTTGGGTCCCCCGCCGCAATTAAGCCCAAAGGCTGAAATGCCAAGCGGTTCGAGCGCGGCAAGGGCCGCTCCGACTTCGGTGCCCAGGAGCGTGGTGCCGGATGATTCGATGGTAAGCGTGACGATAATCGGGATTTTATTTCGCACGTCATCATGGGCATTAATGACAGATCGACTTATTACTTCTTTGCATGCGATGATCGCCGCTTTCGCCTGCAGGATATCCTGACAGGTTTCGATCTGCAGAAGGTCAACTCCGCCTTCAATAAGGGCCGATATCTGCTCTTTATAGATCACTACCATCTCATCGAACGAAATATGGCCAAGGGTCGGAAGTTTACTTGTAGGACCGACGGAACCGGAGACAAAACGTGACTCGTTATTCGTGATTAGTGACTCGTTAATTGCTGCTCTGGCGATATTGGCCGCCGCCAGATTTATCTCGCTCACCTTGTCTTCTAGGCCGTATTCGGCGAGCACCAGGCGGTTAGCGCCAAAGGTGTTTGTTTCAATGACCCGTGCCCCCGCGTTCAGAAAATCAAGGTGAACACTTTTTACAATTTCGGGATGGGTTAGATTCAGCTCTTCATTGCAGTTTGTTCGTTCATTGGCATTTGGACATTTGTCATTCCTTGGCGAAGCTAAGGCCGTGCCCATCGCCCCATCAAAAACGATGATCTTTCCGGATATCAAAAGATGAGAGAAATCCATTGCACGGGATATAACATGTGAAAGCCATAATGGCAAGGCGGGGATTAAAGCCGAAGGTCAATATAGACGCCGGATATATCGATCACTGTAAATTGGTCCTTGCTTCCGGAAAATTTGGAGGCCACAAGATAGCGCTGACCGACGAATGCTATGCCTATATGATAATAGACTATCAGAAAGGATCGTTCCAGCCGTTCCCGTGGTGTTTCCCTGATTTTCGTGGCGGAATTTACAATAAAGACCTGCTGAAAATAAGAGCGCTACTCAAAACAAATCAAGGCCTGCAGTTAAGGCAGTTATCAAAGAAGTTCTCGGGAAGGTCCGCTTTTCTTCTGATATATCTTAACTGTTTTTCGGGGGCGATATCCTGTCCGCAGGTCTTGCACTTCTGCATCTTGAACTCAACATGCCAGAGGGGTATCTTTCTAACGTGGTCCTTCTCTTCCATCTTTATATAATTAGTGGGACAGACATAGACACATGAGCCGCAGCCAATACAGCGGTGAGCCTCATCGTCGAACGGAGAAACGACGCTTCTATTGGGGCCTCTGCTCTGAAAACCTATTGCAGAGACGCCCACCACCTCTTCGCACGCCTTGATGCAGAGGCCGCAGAGTATGCATCCTTCTTCATCCTTTGGGAATCTGGGTTCCGTAACGCCGAGCCTTTTGGCAAGCTCCACCACCTCTGGCACGTTCGACGAACGGGCAAGTATCAGCTCCATTATCATCTGGCGTTCGCGGCGGACCTTTTCGGAATTGGTCAGGAACTTCTGGCCGTCCTTCACGGGAAAATTGCAGGAGGTCACAATCTTCGTCCAGCCTTCTCCCCTTACCCACTCGACTATGCAAAGCCTGCAAACTCCGTAAGGCTTTATCTGATCGTGCGTGCAGAGGGTCGGGATGAATATCCCCATTTTACTTAAAACAGGAAGAAGGTTGCTCCCTTTTTCCGCCTTAACATCCTTACCGTCGATATTTATAGTTATTAGATTTTCCATAATTTAAGCGGTTATTTCACCCCGATCGCCTTGAACTTGCATGAATCGAGACATAAGCCGCACCTTATACACTTCTTCTCGTCGATAAAATGGACCTCTTTAGCCTTGCCGCTTATACATTTCTCCGGACATACCCTCGCACAGCGAGTACAGCCGGTGCAGTTCTCTTCGATCACCCTGTATGTGATGAGCTTTTTGCAGACCCTTGCCGGGCATTTCTTATCTTTAATGTGCGCCTCGTACTCATGACGGAAATATTTTAGTGTGCTCATGACCGGGTTCGCCGCCGTTCCGCCCAATGCGCAGATGGAAGCGTCCGTGATGGTCTCCGCAAGCTGTTCTATCATGTTAAGGTCTTCTTCCCTGCCGTTCCCTTCACAGATACGGTTCAGTATCCTTGAAAGCTGTCTTAGACCTTCGCGGCACGGAACGCATTTACCGCAAGATTCATCAACAAGGAAGTCCGTGAAATAGCGGGCGACCTCCACCATGCAGTTATCTTCGTCCATCACTATCATGCCGCCGGAACCCATCATTGAGCCAACCTTTGAGAGTTCGTCAAAATCAACCGGCAGATCGAGTTGCGCCTCGGGGATACATCCGCCCGACGGACCGCCTGTCTGCACCGCCTTGAACTTCTTACCGCCCGGAATTCCGCCGCCTATCTCGAATATTATCTTGCGAAGGCTCATCCCCATGGGCACTTCAACGAGTCCTGTGTTATTTATCTTTCCGACGAGCGAGAATATCTTTGTGCCCTTGCTCCCTTTTGTACCGATCGATGAGAACCATTCGGCCCCTTTATTTATGATGAACGGGACGTTGGCCCATGTCTCGACGTTGTTAAGATTCGAAGGTTTTCCCCAAAGACCCGAATCTACCGTGTGAACATATTTCGCGCGCGGCTCCCCTACCTTACCCTCCAGGGATGCCATTAGTGCCGTAGATTCGCCACAGACGAACGCCCCGCCGCCCCTGCAAATTTTTATATCAAAATCGAAACCGGAACCTAAGATATTCTTTCCCAGGATCCCTGCCTTTCTTAGCTCTTCAATGGCCATCTCAGCATGTTTAACCGCCAGCGGATATTCGTTCCTGACATAGATGAAACCATCATGCGAACCGATCGCATGGGCTCCTATTATCATCCCTTCAATAACACGGTGCGGGTTCCCTTCGAGCAGCGACCTGTCCATATAAGCCCCGGGGTCACCTTCATCGGCGTTGCATATCACATATCTGGGATCGCCCTTGGCGTTACGGCAGCTCTCCCATTTTCTACCGGTGGCAAATCCGCCGCCACCGCAACCGCGAAGCCCGCTTTTCTTCACTTCGTTAATAACATCTTCGGGCTTCATCTTTAACGCCTTGGCAAGGGCGGTGTAACCTTCAATTGCAACATAATCTTCGATAGAAGTGGGATCGAGCTCTATATTGGAACCGAACACACGCCTGTTCTGAAGCGCGTAGAACGGTATTTTATCTTCCGACAGGACCTTTTGATTGTTCTGATCTTCGTAAAGCAGGCGTTCGACCGGTTTTCCGTTCTTTATCGTCTCGGTCAAAACCTCTGCAACATCCTCTACCTGGACCCTTTTATAGAAGACCCCGTTAGGCTTGATGGCCATTAGGGGACCCTTTTCGCAAAACCCGTGACAGCCGGTGACCTTTAAGTTCACATTTCCTTCAAGGCCCTGGGTCTTGATCTCTTCCTTGACCTTTTCGACAACTTTCTTGCAGCCGTAGGCGATACAACCCGTTCCGCCGCAGACGATTATCGTAGGCTTTTTGGGGTCTCTCTTTGAAAGAACAGACTCGCGCCATTTTGTTATATCAGCTTCTGAATTTAATCTTGGGGTTGTCATTCCGCCACCTTCTTTAAGGCCTTCTTCGTCCCTTCCACCGTTATTCTTCCATGATATTCTCCGTCCACAACGACTATCGGACCCAGCGCACATGCGCCAAGACAGTTGACGGTTTCCAAGGTGAATTTCATATCCTTGGTCGTTCCGCCGGCGGCAACCTGAAGGTCGCGTTCACATTCCTCGAGTATCTTCTTGGCCCCGCGAACATGGCAAGCCGTTCCCATGCATACATGGACGATATGCTTTCCGCGCGGTTTAAGACTGAACGCCTTGAAGAAAGTGGCGACGCCGTACACCTGTGCCTCTGGTATCCCCAGCTTCTGGGCAACATGCTCCAGCGGATGCTTGGGAAGATAGTTGAATTCCCCCTGCACATCCTGCAGGATGCCTATCAGCTGTCCCACGTCGTTACCATGTTTCTTTAATATCTCGTCCACTTTTTTTAGATCTGGCATATGTATTATTCGAGCGAAGTCGAGAGCTATTCAACATGTTCAGGGCAGGCTTCTCGATTCGCTTCGCTCACTCGAAGGATAAAGGCTGTTTACACTTCTGTTTTAACTCCTCCCACTCTTTGATCACGCGTTCCTGTATATAATTAATGTCCTTCTCGATTAAATGCCTGAAACGCCCCTGCCCTTTCATGTACGTTGTAACCGGAAGAAGGTTCTCGATATCCATCGAGAGCTTATATTTTCCGTTAACGACCTCGTAGAGGGGGAATATTCCGCTCTCGACAACGAGCCTTGCGTATCTTATCGAAAGGTCGGTCGCGCATCTCCATCCCGTCGGACACGGAGAATAGATATGAAGGTAGGAAGGACCCTTTACCGCCATCGCCTTTTTCACCTTCTCCATAAGATCGAATATGTAAGCGGGGGAAGCCGTAGCAACGTAAGGGATGCCGTGAGCCGCCGCTATCGCCGGCATATTTTTCTTCCATGTCACCTGACCTATGGTCTTGCCGGCGGGCGATGTCGTGGTCGTTGCACCGTAAGGAGTGGCCCCTGACCTCTGAACGCCCGTGTTCATGTAGGCCTCGTTATCGAGGCAGACATACATGAAATCGTGTCCGCGTTCGAGCGCGCCCGAAAGCGCCTGTAGTCCGATATCTGCTGTTCCGCCGTCACCGCCTATCGCAATGACCTTTACCGGCTGATCTTTCGGATAAAGACCCTTTCTCTTCATCGCCTTGTAGGCGGCCTCAACACCTGAAGCGACCGCGGCGGTATTTTCGAAGAGGGTGTGTATCCACGGAACTTCCCATGCGGTCGTGGGGAACGCGGAGGCGATGATCTCCATGCAACCTGTGGCGTTGACCACCACTATGTCCCTGCCTACGGCCTTGAATACGTGGCGCAATGCAAGAACCTCGCCGCATCCGACGCAACCCCTGTGCCCCTGCGTGAATTTCTCGGGGGCTTCGACCAACCTAGAAGCGTATGCTGATAGATCCATAACTTTTCTCGCTCATCCTGAGCCTGTCGAAGGATGACCTTATATTATATTATCACGTTCCTGGTTCGACAGGCTCACCATGAGCGGCATTATCACTCTCTTACTCCTATCATTTCATATTCAACATGTTCGCCCTTTTTGCAGAGATCGATCGCACGGGTAAACATATATTTGAACTGTTCAGGATATATATCGCGACCGCCAAGACCGCCGATAAAGCTTGCTATGAAAGGCCTTTCCTTCATTGGATAAAGGGCCGACCTTACTTCGCTTGCCACGGGGCCAATGGGTCCGCCAAATGAGACCGCGCGGTCAAGAATAGCGAGCGTCTTAACACCCTTGCATGCGTTCCTGAAATCTTCGAACGGGAAAGGCCTCCAGAGCCTTATCCTTATAAGACCCGCCTTTCCCCCTTCGGCGCGGAGCTGATCTACCGCTTCCATTGCCGTTTGAGAGAAGCTTCCCATTGTAATAAGCGCCGTCTCTGCGTCGTCCATCCTGTATTTTTCGATCAAATTATAATTTCTTCCGAAGGTCTTTCCAAAATCGGCAAGGGTCTCCTTGATGACAGGCAGTGTCTCCTCGAACGCCATCACCTGGGCCTTGCGCGCTTCCGTGTAGATGAACGGAGGGCCGAAGGCTCCCATCGTGACAGGCTTTCTCGGATCAAGCGGCAACGGATAGTTGTTCTTTGGAAGATACGCCGTGACTTTTTCCTGGTCTTCTATATAGACCGGCTCAACAACGTGGGTCAGATGGAAACCGTCGAGATTGACCATCACCGGGAAAAGTACGCGTCTGTCTTCGGCGCACTTGAACGCCCAAAGTGTCAGATCATACGCATCCTGTCCGTTCTCACAGAATATCTGGATCCATCCGGTATCCCTCACGGCCATAACGTCCGAATGATCGCCCCAGACCGAAAGTGGCGCCGAAAGAGCTCTGTTCGCTACCGCCATGACTATAGGAAGTCTCATCGATGCGGCGACATATACCACTTCGTGCATCAGCTCCAGACCTTGTCCGGCCGTCGCTGTAAAGGTGCGTGCTCCTGCCGACGACGAACCGAGGCATGCGCTCATCGCGGAGTGTTCGGATTCAACGCAGACGAACTCGGCGTCTAAAAGACCTTCTGCGATTATCTCTGAAAGGCTTTCAACGATATGCGTTTGAGGGGTGATAGGATACGCCGCCACAACGTCTGTGTTCGAATGTTTTACCGCCTCGGAAACGGCAAGAGAGACCTCCATTCCGACTCTTTTTCCCATTTATTTCTTTCCTTCTTTCGTTTTTGCTTCGTCTTCGGGCATCATCTTAAAGCACGCCGTCCAGCATTCGCGCGCGCAGATCCCGCAACCCTTGCAGTAAAAAAGATCGACATATGGATAACCGTCGACCGCCATAGAGATGGCCCCTTCGGGGCAATACATGTAACATGCGCCGCACTTGATGCATTTTTCTTTGTTCCAAATAGGGCGCTGACTTCTCCAGTCGCCGGTCCTGTATTTACGGGCAGAGCCCGGTTCAGTGACGATATTTCCAAGCGGCAAACCTTTCCATGTCATTTGTGTCATTATTCTACCACCGTTAGTTTATAGGCCTCGATCATGGCCTTGATGTTTTTTGATGCGATCTTTGCGTTGAAGCGATGTTCGATAGGAGCCTTGAGCGCCTCGGGTTCCAAGATACCGGTAACCTTCAAAAGACCGCCTATCATCGTTGTGTTCGTAATGGGAACTCCAAGGACCTCGCGTGCGATCTTGTTGGCATCCACCGTTGCAAGCTTGCACTTGAACCCGAACTCTTTTCTAAGTTCTGCGACAGGCTTTACGGTATTGATGATGATGAGGCCCCCCTCTTTGAGCCCGGCCGATACGTCCAAGACCTCTAAAAGGCCGCCGTCTAGGACGACGACAACGTCCGGATTTACGATCTCGGTACGGAGTCTGATCTCTTTATCGGAGACTCGAAGGTACGCCTGAACCGGCGCACCTCTTCTCTCAGGACCGAAAGAAGGCATAGATTGCGCGTACTTACCCTTGTCAATGGCGGCTAAGGCCACAAGTTCAGCACTTGTAACAGCCCCCTGACCGCCCCTACCGTGGAATCTGACTTCTAGCATAGTTTTGTTGGAGAAAATTTCGGCGCACTTATCTACCCTGGGGTTCAAAACGTCAAGGACTATTTTAAAAGTTCCCAGATGTAGGTTGACTTTTCTTAACCGTTTGGTTAAAAACACCCCCTCTCATGAAGAAAACATATTTAGGCATAGACATAGGTTCTGTAAGCGTAAAGCTTGTTGCGCTTGATGAATCTGGGAATATTCTGCACAAAGAAGGTCTGAGAACATTTGGCCGTCCGGTTAATGTTTCTGAAGATCTGATCGAAAAAGCTTCTAAGGCGTTCGGGGAGCCGGCGGGGGTCACCGTGACCGGCACTGGGGCAGAACTCCTTAAATATCAACGTGTTAACGAATTTAAGGCGATCGTTGCCGTTATTATTAAGCTCTATCCCGATATCAGGACCATTTTTGAGATGGGCGGGGAAACGAGCAAGTTCATAAGATTAAAAGACGGTAAGATAGTTGAATACGGGATAAACGGCGACTGCGCCGCCGGGACCGGCTCTTTTATCGACCAGCAGGCCGAGCGCCTTCATTATAAAGTAGAAGAGGTAGGACCTTTGGTCCTTAAGGCAGAGCGCTCGGCAAGGGTGGCGGGAAGATGCTCGGTCTTTGCAAAATCAGACATGATCCACGCCCAGCAAAAAGGATATTCACCCCCCGAAGTTCTACGGGGTCTTTGCATGGCCGTTGTAAGAAATTTCAAGGCGACCATCGTAAAAGGAAGGCGCGTTGAACCCAATGTTATCTTTATTGGAGGCCTTGCATTGAATGAAGGCGTTGTATCGGCCGTCAAAGAGACATTTTCGCTGGATGACAAAAACCTCATCGTTCCGGAGGGTGCGGAATATTTCGGGGCTTTAGGCGCGGCGATGCTTTCGCTAACATGCCGTTCTGAGGGGGTGAAACGACCGAAGAATTCAGATAATACGGTTACTGCCGGGGGATTCTTCGCTAATGCCCAGAATGACGGCAACGTCACAACGCCCCCCCTTTCCACCAAGAACGTCCGCTTCCTCCGTGACTGTGTAAGACCATACAACTTCCCCGATCACGGCAAGGTTGACGTCTATCTGGGTATCGATATCGGTAGCGTCTCCACCAATTTTGTCCTTGTAGACAAGAACGGCGACATGGCGATGGAGATATACACCTATACAAAGGCACGACCTATCGAAGTTGTAAGAGAGGGTCTTCACAGAATAAGGGACGAGATAGGCGCCAAGATAAATATCGTTGGAGTAGGAACTACCGGTTCCGGCAGAGAGCTCATAGGAGAGCTCGTCGGCGCCGATGTTGCCAAAGACGAGATCACCGCCCACAAAACGGGTGCCATTCATATCTGTGAAAAATTCACCGGCGAAAAGGTCGATACTATCTTTGAGATAGGCGGCCAGGATGCAAAATATATAAAGATAGAGAACGGCGTAGTAACGGATTTCGCCATGAACGAGGCCTGCGCCGCCGGCACCGGTTCCTTCCTTGAAGAACAGGCCATAAAGCTGGGACTGAACATCAAAAAAGAGTTCGCAAATCTCGCCCTTTCATCCGAAGCGCCGATCTCCTTAGGTGAACGCTGCACGGTATTCATGGAGAGAGATGTCAACACCCACCAATTAAAGGGAAATAAGATTAGGGATATAGTTGCGGGACTCGCGTATTCGGTCGCCACAAATTATCTGAACAGGGTTGTTCGCGGAAGAAAGGTCGGAGACCACATATTCTTTCAAGGTGGCACCGCTTATAATGACTCCGTCGCCGCCGCTTTTTCGCAGATACTAGGAAAGACGATAACGGTCCCTCCGCATAATGGCGTGATAGGCGCGATAGGCGCGGCCCTGCTGGCCCGTGACTCGTTATTTGTAACTAGTGACTTAAAAAAACAAGTTGCAAGTTACGAGTCACGAATTACGAGGTTTAGGGGTTTCGACATCGCCAAGGTCAACTACACGATGCGCGAGTTCGCCTGCAACGCCTGCACCAACACGTGTGACATTCAGGAGTTCAACGTCGAGGGAGAGAAGACATATTGGGGAGATAAATGTTCCTCAAAGTTCCGCAAAAAGGCGCACACGGATAACGTTCCGGTTGTCGACGACCTGTTCAAGAAAAGGGAAGAAATCCTTTTAGGTTTTGCGAGCGCGAGAGAGCACGATGGTACGAGCGCGCGAATAGGCATTCCCCGCGCCATGTTCTTCTACGACCGCTTCCCGTTCTGGCGCACATATTTTGAGACGCTCGGATTTAAGATGGTCGTCAGCGATGAAACAAACAAGACCATCTCGCATGACAGTACAGAACTTTCTATCGCCGAGCCTTGTTATCCGATAAAACTCGTTCACGGACACATTAAAGACCTTCTCAAAAAAGGCGTCGACCACATATTCATGCCTAACGTTATAAGCTCTGACCGATTACCGACCGCCGATGACCGATCACCAATCCCCTATCTCTGCCCCTGGCATCAGACCCTTCCCTTTATAATGAAGGGTCATAAGGAATTTAACAACGTGAAGTTCATCATCCCGACCGTTCAGTTCGAACTTGGCGAAGAGTTCGTATCTAAATGCATGTGGAAGGTGGCAAAGGATCTCAACGTATCTAGAAAAGAGAGTGACGATGCCGCAAAGGCCGCCTATTCCGCCCAGCGTGAATACGCAAGAAGGATCAAAGAGGCAGGTGCCATCGCCTTAAAAATGATCGAGGCTGCCGGAGCCGTTGCATTGGTCATAATAGGCCGTCCGTACAACATCTATGATGCGGGAACTAACCTTAGCACACCCAAGAAACTAAGGGACTATTACGGAATGAACGTGATCCCGTTCGATTTTCTACCTCTGGATGAAATGAACATAGACGGCATCACCAAGAACATGTTCTGGGGCTACGGCAAAAAAATAATAGCGGCGGCAAAATATGTGGCGGAACGTAAACATCTCCACATGATATATATAACTAACTTTAAGTGCGGACCGGATTCGTTCATCAAACATTTTACAACATGGGCCGGCGAAAAACCATACCTGACGCTCCAGTTCGATGAGCATGCGAACGATGCCGGGACCGTTACAAGGATAGAAGCATATTTGGACAGCAAAGGGCTGTTGAAAAACAGCTTGAATAAAGGCAGAGGTCAGAAGTCTGACGTCAGATATCAAAAATATGAAATCAAAGATCCGACTTCTGACATCCGACCTCCGACATCTTGATCTTTATGCAAGAACTGCAAGGCAGAACACTATTTTTCCCCGAGATGGACTACGGCGGGGCAAGGGTCTTATCGGCAGCATTCAGAGCTTACGGAATAAAGGCTAAGGTCGTCCCACCGTCCGATAACTTTTCCGTCTCCCTCGGCGGAAAACACACATCGGGGGATGAATGTTATCCCACAAAGATAACGCTCGGCGATTTTTTGGCTATCTTGGAGCGCGGTGACGTTACAAGGAATGAAGCCGCCTTCTTCATGGCCACGGCCGACGGCCCCTGCAGGTTCGGCCAATATTACGACCTCCTGAGAAATACGCTCGACAGGCTCGGCTATACCGACGTGCCTTTATTCTCGCTCACAAGCAAGGACGCATACCACGGTCTTGGAAACGGATTTGAGATAACAGCATGGCGCGGCATTGTTGGAGCGGATATCCTAAGAAAGTTCCTTTTAATGACCAGGCCCTACGAGGCGAACAAGGGCGAAACCGACCGTGTTTTTCAGGAGGCGGTCGATAATCTTTGCAAGGCCGTTGAGAAGAATCTTTCAATTAGAGAGATCTCCAAGACCTTGGTAAAGGCGCGTGACCGGTTCAAAAACATACCGACCAAGAACAGGGGTTCTTTTCCTTTGATATGCGTCCTTGGGGAGATATTTTGCAGACTCAACACATTTTCAAATCAGGACCTTGTGAGGAAACTGGAGGAACATGGCGCCGAATGCTGGCTTCAGGGAGTTGCCGAGTGGATACAATACACCAATGCAGATGAGATAAGGCGCCTCAAGGAACCGGGCAAAACGTTCTCAAAGAAGATGCTGAAAGCCCTAATTAAACGCCAGTTCCTGCGACGCGAAGAACATTTTCTGACAAAGCCGTTCGAAGACGATTTTAAAGGAAGAGAAGAGTGCCCGATAGACGATCTGTTAAAATTAAGCCTTCCCTACCTGCCGTGGTATGGATGCCTGGGCGAAATGACTCTCTCCGCTGCAGGTTCGATCTATGCACACAAAATGGGGTGCGCTGGAGTCGTTGATATCAGCTCTTTCGCCTGCATGAACGAGATAGTCGCAGAATCGGTATTCCCGAAGATAAGCGCCGATCTCGGCGGATTTCCCATCAAGGTATTCTACTTTGACGGGACCACCCAGAACCTTTCACGCGACATAGAAATCTTCTTGGAGCTCGCGAGAAATTATGCCAACATGGGTTGGTGATGAACCTTTTTCGTTCGCTCAAACACAGAAATTTTCGTCTCTATTTCTTCGGCCAGTCTGTCTCTCTCCTTGGTGTATGGATGCAGGGAACGGCTATCAGCTGGCTTACGTGGCGACTCACAGGCTCTCCTAGATGGCTTGGGGCGGTAGGCTTTGCCACTCAGATACCGATCCTTATCTTTGGCCTTTTTGCAGGGGTAGCCGCCGACAGGTTCATGCGCAGGAGGCTGGTCATTGTCATTCAGGCCATCGCAATGCTCCAGGCGGCCATTCTTGCGCTTCTCACTCTCACCGGACAGATCACCCCCGTCCTTATATTCATCCTTTCACTGTTTTTAGGTTTTATCTTTGCGTTCGATTACCCTGCGCGCCAGAGCTTTCTTATGGACATGGTAGGCGGTGAAGACATCGGAAACGCCATCGCCCTAAATTCTTCGGTCGTTCATGCGGGAAGGGTCTTAGGTCCCGTTGCCGCCGGGCTGTTGATCGCGGAGTTCGGCGAGGGCGCATGTTTTGCCGTTAACTCATCAAGCTTTCTCTTCGTGATAGCGGCACTGCTCTTAATGAGAACAAAAGATCTCTACCCGCAGGAGTCGGAGAACAATCATGAATCAATTTTTAAATCGATAACCAAGGGTCTGGAGGTTGCATGGAACATAGTTGAGATAAAAAAGCCCCTTGTCTTTATGTCTATTTTAAGTCTGGCCGCCATGCCTTATATCTTTTTGATGCCTCAGGTGGTAAGCGAAAGGTTCGGCGGTTCTGCTCGCGAATTGGGTCTGGCAATGAGCATGTCGGGTCTTGGCGCCCTTATCGGGGCGGTCTATCTTGGCTTAAGAAAAGACAACGAAGGCCTCTACAGACAAATAAAGTTGTGCCTCTTTGCAACCGGCCTTGGCCTCGTCTCAATAGCATTCATGCCGAGCCTTGTTGCGGCGGCGCCTTCACTTGTCCTTATAGGGGTTGGCAGCTTCATAGTAGTTGCGGGAACAAATACTATCATGCAAACGCTTGTTCCTCCTCAGTTTCGAGGCCGCATGATGAGCATATTCACGGTTTCATTCTTTGGGTTTGCGCCGATAGGAAGCCTGATCTCCGGCTTTGCGGCATCACGTTTTGGCTCACATATTGTAATAGCGGGCGGCGGGGCGTTCTGCATTATAGCGCTGGCCATCCACAGCATTTCAAGTAGTTACACACGCGCGCGCCAAAAATAGTCTCTCATAAACACCTTTCCCGCCATCTTGTCCCGCAAATGACCCGCTCGATCGGGAGAAGAGCCATAATGCCTTATTAGCGGTACCTAGCACCGAAGGTTAGAATATCTGGGTGAACCAATAGGTGAGCATTACAATGGCGGCGGCGGGGATTGTGAGTGCCCACGCCCATAAGATGCGCGTTGCAATTGTCAAGCTAACAGAAAAGACTTTTTACTGTTTTTTTGCCTCTTTTTGGTCTACTTTAAAGGCGATGCAAAAAATCCTTGTAATTGAAGATGATATGAACATTCGTGACCTTGTCTCATATAATTTCAAACAAGAGAACTTTGAGGTCTCTGTGATATCGCACGGTAGCGATGCCATAAGGGCCGTCCGCAATATCAAACCCGACCTTATCATATTGGATATCATGCTCCCCGGAAAAAGCGGACTCGATATATGCAGAGAGATAAAGGCCAAAGAAGAGACATCATCTATCCCCGTTATCATGCTCACCGCAAAGTCGGAAGAGGTGGACAGAATAGTAGGTTTTGAGGTTGGCGCCGATGATTATGTCACAAAACCTTTCTCGCCCCGCGAACTGATATTAAGAGCGAGGTCGGTCCTAAAAAGAACTGCTAGAAACGACCTCCCCAAGAAAACGATCAAGTTCAAAGATATGGTAATTGACCCGGAGAAACATTCGGTATCGATAGGCAAAAAAGAGATAGAACTGACGCTTACCGAGTTCAAGCTCCTCACGTTCCTTTTGCAAAATAAAGAGAAGGCCATTCCGCGCGAAAAGATACTCGATCATGTATGGGGATATTCGTCAGATGTCTTTTCCAGAACGATCGACACTCATATTACGAGACTTCGTGAAAAATTGAAAGACTACGGAAAGCATCTTCATTCCGTAAGGGGCGTAGGCTATTCTTGGAAGGGTAAATAGATGTTCGACAGTTTTCTACCATGGAAAATGGCAAGCAGGGTCAGGATTCTTTCGTTCGTCCTTGAAAGAATAAAACGGGGTGATTTCAGCCAGAAGGCCCCAGTTTCAAAGAGCGACTCAATAGGAAAGTTAGGGATAAAGATCAACGAGGTTGCAGAATCGCTCGCCGGCAAGATGAGAAGACTGGAGATCGAGCGCGTCCAGTTCGAGACCGTTATAAACAACATCGATGAAGCCCTTCTCGTGACCAATAACGAGATGGTCGTGATACTGGTAAACCCGGCGTGGTACAGAATATTCAGGACCGATCCCAAGAGCCTGGGCAAGCCTCTTCTTGAAGTCGTGCGCGTACCGGAGATGTATGACAGCATGAAGAACGCCATTTCCGGCGGATCAAGGACAGAGGCCGAGTTCGTGTACAACGATATGTTCTTTGTCGCAAAGAACGACCCTTTTGAGACCGAGAATTTCAGCGGCTGTGTAACGGTACTCACAGACGTCACCAAGACAAAAAAACTGGAAGGAATGAGGCGTGATTTCACGGCCAATGTCAGTCATCAGATGAAAACGCCGCTCACATCCATTCTGGGGTATTCCGAGATCATTCTCTCCGGAGCGATCAACGATAAAACGTCTTCGGAAAAATTCATCAGGACAATTCATGAACAGTCGCTCAAGCTAAAGGCGCTAATAGATGATGTGCTGGCGCTCTCAAAGATCGAATCGCCATCTTTCGCCCTGAAATTCTCTGAATTCGATGTTAATGAAATAGTGGAAGATTGCGTAACAGAGCTTGAAGATAATACCAATAACGTCTCCATCTCATATGAGCCTGTAAACGCAGTTATAAGGTCCGACAGGGCGGCCATCCGCCACGTGATCCATAATGTTCTGGATAACGCGATAAAATATTCGTCAAAGAACGGAAACGTGCAAGTAGCTGTAATTAAAGAGAGCGGGTGCATCAAGATCTCCATAAGAGATAACGGCTCCGGCATCGAAAAAGACGAGCTAGATCATATATTTGAAAGATTTTATAGGGTCGATACATCAATTTCGGTGCCTGGCACGGGGCTCGGCCTTGCTATTGCCAAACATCTTTGCGACAGGATAAACGCTTCCATATCGGTGGTGAGCGATCCCGGAAAGGGTTCAACGTTTGAGCTCAGCATCCCCTTTTCTTCTCAACAATGATTTTACCTCCCTGTAACATTATTGTAACAGAAACATTCTAGTCTTCCACCCCGTGACAACAAAAACTAGTCTAACAAGGAGGATCATATGAAACGAATATTGTTACTTGCCTGTGCGGCACTGCTCACTTTAAACATGTATGCATGCTCCAGGTCATCATCCAGAACAATAACGCTTGCCGGTTCCACCGCCTTTCAACCATTTGCCGAAAAACTTGCCGAACATTACATGCAGAGTAACGGCTCGCAAAGGATAAATGTTCAGGGCGGAGGTTCAGCTGTTGGCGTTCAGTCGGCGCTTTCCGGAAGCGCCCAGATAGGAATGGCCGATCTATTGAAACTCCCAAAAGAGGCCTTGGTACTTGACGCTACGGTCGTCGCAAGGGATGGAATAGCGATAGTCGTAAATCCGGCCAACGTCGTTTCAGATCTTACAAATGAACAGGCGCGGGATGTCTTTTCCGGAAAGATATCGAATTGGAAGGAGCTCGGAGGGGCCGACGCTTCGATAAGAGTGATCTCCCGCGAAGATGGCAGCGGCACCAGAAGGTCCTTTGATACCCTAGTGATGGACGACGAAAAACTTGCAAAGAACGCCCTCTTCCAGAATTCGAACGGCACCATACGCGAAGCGGTCGCAAGCGACCCCGACTCCATAGGCTACATCTCGATAAGTCTCGTCGATAAAAGGGTAAGGTCGGTCTCCTATAACGGAGTAGACGCCAACAACGGAAACGTCAAAAAAGGCTCTTACAAGCTCGCGCGACCGATATATTTTCTGACAAAGAAGGAACTAAGTCCTGATTCGAAGAAGTTCCTGGATTATGTCCTCTCAAAGGAGGCTCAGGACACGCTGGAAAAAGAGGGGCTGATAGCCGTCAAATAATATGGACCGTTTTATTTCAAAACTCCTGCTGCTGGCCGCATGCTCTTCGACCGCCATATTGGCACTTATCGCGCTCTTTATCTTTAAGGAGGGCGTACCCATTATGGCAAAGTGCGGACTTACCCATTTTCTATTCGGCCGTGTGTGGGCTCCGCTGGATGGTCAGTTCGGAATATTCCCCTTCATCATAGGTTCTCTCTGTGTGACCTTCGGCTCGCTATTTATGGGTGTACCGCTTGGGGTCTCATGCGCGGTCTATCTCGCCGAGTTCGCCCCCAAAAAATGGGTGAATGTTTTGAAGCCTGCCATAGAACTTCTGGCCGGCATCCCTTCGGTGGTCTACGGATTCTTGGGCGTCATGTGGCTTGCCCCCATCATAAGGGACCATCTTGGAGGACCGGGTCTTTCTATACTCGCCGCATCGTGCGTTCTGGCGATAATGATACTACCGACCATAGTCGGTGTGTCTATCGACGCGATCAACGCTATCCCTAAGAATTATAAAGAAGGCTCTCTGGCACTCGGCGCCACCGAATGGCAGACGACGTGGAGAGTCCTCCTTCCGGCCGCAAGGTCCGGTATCGTCGCCGGAGTGATACTTGGAATGGGTCGCGCCGTGGGTGAAACGATGGCCGTCATCATGATATCGGGCAACGCCACCACCATTCCCCACTCCATCCTTGACTCTGTAAGAACGCTCACGGCGAATATCGCAATAGAGATGGGGTACGCGGTCGGCGATCACAGGGAGGCCCTATTTGCCACCGGCATAGTCCTCTTCTTCTTTATTATGATCCTTAATACGGCAGCGCTCAAGTTCGCACGGAGGAAGTTTTGAGAATAGCCCCTTCCATAACGCAGAAGATAGCCAAGTCGCTTCTTTTCATGTCAACGACCTCGGCAGTATGCGCGCTTGTTTTCGTCATAGGATTTGTCCTTGCCGGAGGCTTTAGCCACATTTCCTGGGGCTTCTTGACAGAACCGATCCTCGATATGGGACGTGAAGGGGGTATACTCCCCGCCATAGTCGGAACGCTTCTCATGGTCATGGTCGCGGTCGGAATAGCTGCGCCCTTAGGGATCGCCAGCGCTATCTACCTTTCGGAGTACACTGTTGAAGGCAAGCTCACTCAAGCTATAAGGTTCGGGATAAATTGCCTTGCAGGGGTACCTTCCATCATATTCGGTCTTTTCGGCTTCATACTATTTGTTGTTATGTTGGGATTCGGGTGGTCGATACTTTCAGGCGGTCTTTCTCTGGCCGCCATGATACTGCCGACCATCATTCGAACGGCTGAAGAGGCGCTTCGAAGCGTCCCGTCTTCCTACCGCGATGTGGCGGCATCCCTCGGAGGGACAAGATGGCAGGTCGTCACAAGGTCCGTGCTCCCTTATGCCCTGCCCGGGATACTTACGGGTGTGATATTAGGCATCGGCCGTTCGATAGAAGAGACCGCTGTTGTAATATTTACGGCCGGATCCGCGGTACAGATGCCGACATCTCTGTTCGATTCTGCCCGAACGATGTCGGTTCATTTTTACATACTCGCCCGCGAGGGAATATCTAACGATAATGCATATGCCACCGCGGCGGTCCTTATCTGTACGATACTGGTGATCAATATAACGGCTTACTCTTTGATGCATAGACTAATGAGGGGAAGAAAGACCGCATGACCAACATGCAGAACAAGATCGCAATAAATAAGCTGAACGTTTTTTTCGGCAAAGAACAGGCTCTTAAGGATATCTCTTTCGATGTCAAAAATAACGAGATCCTTACGGTGATAGGACCCGCAAATTCCGGAAAATCCACCCTTCTGCTAGCCATCAACAGGATGATCGACAGGGTCTCTAACGCAAAGGTCTATGGCGAGATCGTTATCGACGGTGAACAGGTATCCGGCATAAGGGATGTTGAAAATCTAAGGCGAAAGATAGGGATGGTCTATGCCATGCCCATTCCGCTTCCGATGAGCATAAGGGATAACATCCTGTTCGGCGCCAGGATGAAGAGGATGTTAAAGAAAAAAGAGGAGAACGAGATGGTGGAATCCACCTTACGCGCCTCTTTCTTATGGGACGAGGTAAAGGACAGGCTCGATTCGAGCGGTATGAAGCTCTCGGGCGGGCAACAGCAAAGGCTTTGCATCTCAAGGACTCTCGCGGTAAAACCAGATGTCATTATGTTCGATGAGCCGTGTTCCGGCCTTGACCCTATCTCGACCGCCAAGGTCGAAGACGCCATGAAAGAGCTTAAAAGGGATCATGCTATAATATTGGTAACGAACAATACAAAACAGGCGGCGCGCGTTGGTGACAGAACGGCCTTCCTTCTCATGGGCGAGCTGGTTGAGATAGACGATACGAACAAGATATTCACCGCACCTTCACGGAAGAAGACGGAAGAATACATAACCGGAAAGTTCGGATAATGACGAACGCAATAACCACCAAAGGCCTTGAACTTTTTTACGGGGACTTTCAAGCCCTGAAGAATGTTGACCTCGCCATCGCGCCCAAAAAGATAACCGCCCTCATAGGACCCTCGGGTTGCGGCAAGTCAACCCTCCTGCGCGTATTCAACAGGATGAACGATCTGATTGCCGGCGTAAAGATAACCGGAAGCATAAATATCTTCGGAAAAGATCTCCTTGAAATTGATAAGAACAAGCTTAGAAGGTCCGTTGGAATGGTCTTTCAGAGACCAAATCCGTTCCCCCTTTCGATATATGAGAACATAGTCTACGGGCTCAAGATACACGGCATCAAAAAGAAGGGTCTTTTGGATGAGGCGCTCTTTGAAAGTCTGACAGCTGTCAACCTTTGGAACGACCTCAAGGACAGGCTCAAAGAGAATGCCATCAAACTATCCGGTGAACAGCAACAGAGACTCTGCATTGCAAGGCTTATCGCTGTAAGGCCCGATATACTCTTAATGGACGAACCTTGCTCGGCCCTTGATCCGATCGCCACAGGACACATAGAAGACCTGATGAAGGACCTCAAAAAGGACTATACAATAGTGATAGTCACACATAATATGCAGCAGGCGGCCAGGGTATCGGACGATTGCGGATTTATGCTACTTGGCGACCTTGTTGAGTTCGGCAACACGAACAGAGTCTTCACCGCGCCATCGGACAAAAGAACGGAAGATTATATAACGGGGAGGTATGGTTAAGAAATAACCAAATCTCAATTACCAGTATGCCGGAGGAAAAATATGAATCAGCACATAGACCATCACTTTGACGAGGCATTGAGCTCGCTGAAACAGCAGATACTACTTATGGGAAGCAAGGTAGAGGCCATGCTCTCGGACTGCGTTCGGGCGCTGAAAACCAAGGATACAAAGCTTGCCGCAAGGGTCGTCGAGTCCGACCACGCCGTCAACGCGCTTGAGGTGGCGATAGACGAACAGTGCATTCAGCTGCTTGCAAGATATCAGCCGGCGGCATCTGACCTTCGCTTTATCACCCGCGGGCTCAAGATAGTCACAGACCTAGAAAGGGTCGGGGACCTTGCGGTAAATGCGTCGCAGCGCGTGACAGATATCCTTAAGAACGGGGAGGCCCCGATCGATCTTACCAAAATGACCTTGCTGGTCCAGAATATGCTCAAAGAAAGCCTTGATGCCTTCGTTGAAAAGGATGTGATAAAGGCCGAAGAGGTTCTTAAAAGCGATGACGAGGTGGACGATCTGACAGAAAGATATATCACTGAACTCTTGAACAGGAGCGAAACAGAACCTAAGAGCATCCGGATACTCTTCCCCGCCACCTCCATCGTTAGATATTTCGAGCGCATCGCCGACCACTCCACGAACATTGCGGAGCTTGCAATATTCATGGTAAAAGGACGCGATGTCCGCCACGGAAAACCGACCTAATATTTCCCTTTATTCTTTTATCTCTATAAACTAAGTCACTAGACCAAGTTATGAGATCCGTACAGGTTGCAATAGCGCTTCCATTAAGGGGCGCATTTACCTACTCCGTTCCCGACGGGCTCGATGTACGTGTCGGGAACAGGGTCATGGTCCCCCTCGGGCGAAGAACGGTCGTGGGGTATGTGATGGAAGAGTGCGTAAGTCAAAGTCAAAGAGAATTTCGGATAAAAGATATCTTAGAGGTCCTTGATACCGAACCGTCCCTTTCCGAAAAGATGGTGGAGCTTATAAGATGGCTCTCTGATTACTACTTTGTACCAATAGGCGAGATGGTAAAGACCGCGCTTCCCAATTCGCTGGCCGTAAGGACCAAGAAAAAACGGGAGGTCACCCCCAAGGAGACCATCATAGACGACATCTTCATGAACGAGGAAGAGGTCACCCTTTCGGCGGAACAAAAAGGGGCCGTGGACGATCTCAAAGAGAGGCTAAAAGAGCAAAAATTCGAAACGACCCTGCTTCATGGCGTTACGGGAAGCGGCAAGACCGAGGTATACTTGAGGCTCTTTGAAGAGGTCATTAAAGAATGCCGCTCGGCCATACTTCTCGTACCCGAGATAGGAATGACTCCGCAAACGGTGGGGCGAATAGTCGCGCGATTTGGCGACTGCGTTGCTACATATCACAGCGGCCTCACCGAGGCCAAAAGGTTCTACGAATGGAAGAGGATAAAGGATGGCAAGGCAAAGATAGTTATAGGGACTCGCTCGGCGGTCTTTGCCCCGCTTAAGAACTTGGGTTTAATCATCGTGGATGAAGAACACGACCCGTCATATAAACAGGACGAAAACCCGCGCTACAACGGGCGCGATACGGCCGTGATGCGCGCAAAAATAGAGAACGTCCACTGCATCTTGGGCTCCGCCACACCTTCGATCGAGACCTTTACGAACGCCAAACTTAAAAAGTATCATTATATACATCTTCAGGAAAGACCCACGGGTGCGCCGCTTCCCGAGGTTGAGATAATCGATATGCGCCTCTCCGCCAAAGGCGCCAACATATCGCCAAAGCTCATGGGAGCCATCTCCGAGGTCCTCAACAAGAAAGAGCAGACGATACTCTTTCTCAACAGGCGAGGCTTTGCAAGTTTCGTGCTTTGCGAGGAATGCGGCGAGGCCTTCACCTGCCCCAACTGCAACATCACCCTCTCTTATCATAAGGAGAACGATTCGCTTCTGTGCCACTACTGTGAATACAAGATAAAAAGGGCGAACAAGTGCCTTAAGTGCGGTAGCCCAAGGCTCAAAGATCTGGGAACGGGGACCGAACGAATAGAATCGGAACTAAGGGCCCTCTTTCCGGATGCAAGGATCGAGCGTTTCGACCGGGACGTGGCTGTTAAGGCCGGCATGCGCTCCAAAATATTGTCTCAGATGAGATCTGGTAAAATAGACATACTTGTCGGCACACAGATGGTCACCAAGGGCCACGACTTCCCCAATGTCACGCTTGTCGGCGTCCTAGATGCG
Source organism: Deltaproteobacteria bacterium CG11_big_fil_rev_8_21_14_0_20_49_13 (assembly GCA_002796305.1). Lineage (NCBI taxonomy): Bacteria > Deltaproteobacteria > Deltaproteobacteria bacterium CG11_big_fil_rev_8_21_14_0_20_49_13. The sequence continues at coordinate 26,444 of PCWZ01000072.1, read as the reverse complement.
GACCATTCGATAAACTTCCCCGACTTCAGGTCCGGCGAAAGGACGTTTCAGCTGCTCACACAGGTGGCAGGCCGGTCGGGGAGGAGCGATAAGAAGGGAAAGGTGATAATTCAGACATATTCGCCCGAACATTATTCAATAGCTGCCTCCATGGGACACGACTTCTTCAATTTTTATGAGAACGAGATACCGATGCGTCGTGAGCTCAGCTACCCGCCCTTCGGGCGGTTGGCAATGGTCAAGGTTCAGGGCCTAAACGATGCAAAGGTGATGGGCTTTGCGCAATGTCTGGCTGTGTCATTGCGAGGGCAAAGCCCGAAGCAATCTCCCGAATCAAAATGTGCGCATGAGATTGCTTCGCCCAGCCAAGAGGCTGGACCCGCAATGACAGGGGTGACCATTCTCGGCCCAACACCCGCCCTTATCCATAAAATAAGGAACAATTACCGCTGGCAATTGATGTTAAAAGGTAGCGATATCAAGGGATTAAGAGTCGGGCTTACAAACGTCCTAGGCCACCTGAAAAAGACGCCCCGTGGCGTTAAGGTATCTATTGATGTAGACCCGATCAATATGCTATGAATTGTTTGGAATGACGATGTTAAATATTCGCACATATCCAGACCCCATACTCCACAAGGTTGCAAAACCCGTGAAAGAGGTCACCAAAGATATCGTAAAGCTCATGGACGACATGGCCGAGACGATGTACGCAGATGCAGGAGTCGGCCTCGCGGCGCCACAGGCGGGAATAGGTCTTAGGGTCATTGTTATAGATATCGGGACCGAAACACCTGCAGGCGGAAAAAGATCCAACCTTCTCCAGCTTGCAAATCCGGCGATAATATCTTCAGGCGGCGAGATAGAATGGGAAGAGGGCTGTCTTTCGATACCCGAGTTCAGGATAAAGATGAAGAGGCGCGAAAAGATAGTCGTTCGGGCCCTTGATAAAAAAGGAAAAACGGTCGAGATATTCGCCGAAGGGCTGCTATCGGTCGCGTTCCAGCACGAGATAGACCATCTGAACGGCAAGCTTCTGATAGACCTCGTCTCCAAAAAGGAGCAGGATAAATATCTGAAGCTTATAAAGAAGACATCGATACTGTGACACTGTCATTCCCAAAGAAAGCGGGAATCCAGATTATACAAACGAGATCCCCGTCTACGCGGGGATGACCAGCTTATATGAAACTAGTGTTTATGGGTTCCCCCGATTTTGCGGTCTCGTCCCTCGGCGCACTCATCTCTTCAAAACACGAAGTGTCGCTCGTTGTGACACAGCCCGACAAACCGGCGGGAAGAGGCCGAAAATTAACTCCCTCACCAGTTGCCGAATTTGCAAAAGAACACGACATTCCAACCGAAAAGCCCCTAACGCTCAAGGACAATAACGAACTTCTTTTTAAAATAAAGACGTTGGCCCCGGATGCAATAATAGTTGTGGCATACGGCAAGATCATCCCTAAGGAGATACTGGATCTTCCGCTCAAGGGATGCATTAACGTCCACGCGTCGCTTCTCCCTAAATACAGAGGGGCGGCCCCCATCAATTGGGCGATAATGAACGGCGAACAAAAGACCGGCGTCACCACAATGTACATGAACAAAAAGATGGACGAGGGAGATATACTCCTCCAATGTGCCACCGAGATCACCTCTCACGACACATCTGAGACTCTCCATGAACATCTGGCGGCGATGGGAGCGGAACTTCTTCTAAAGACCCTTGACCGGATTGAAGCCGGCACCCTTGCGGGGCTTGTCCAGGACCACAAGGAGGCGACAGTCTTTCATAAGCTTTCCAAAGAGGAAGGGCTTATTGACTGGGGCCGCTCCGCCTCCGGGATATATAACAGAATAAGGGGTTTAACTCCCTGGCCCGGCGCATATACATACACAGAAGAAGCAGGAAGCAAGAAGCAGGAAGCAAGAAATGACAAGAATAAATTGATCATATACGATGCGGCCCCGATTGAGATAGAAACGAAGGAAAGACCAGGAACGATCATAGGTCTTGATAAGGGAATATTCGTGGCGACCGGTTTTGGCCAGCTCTGCATCCTGGAAGTTCAGGCCCCCGGTAAAAAACGAATGCCGGCGGTCGAATACCTAAAGGGCTCCGGGCTGAAGGTCGGAGATAGGTTTATATGAGATTAATAGCTCCATCTATTTTGTCGGCCGATTTCGGTCGTCTTGCTGAAGAGGTAAAAGCGGTCGAAGAGGCCGGCGCCGACATAATCCACGTGGATGTCATGGATGGACATTTCGTCCCTAACATCACGATAGGCCCGGATGTTGTTAAGGCCGTGCGAAAGGCCACCGCCATTCCACTTGATGTCCATTTAATGATAGAGCATCCCGAAAAATATATCGAAAAGTTCGCAGAGGCCGGGGCCGATATGCTCTCCGTTCATTTTGAGGCGTGCGACCTAGAAAAGATACTCACCGCCATAAGAAAACTGAAATGCAAGGCCGGGGCGGTCATAAACCCGCCGAGCGACGTTGAAAAGTTCTTACCCTTCGTGGAATATGCCGACTTCGTCCTTGTAATGACCGTGAACCCCGGATTTGGCGGCCAGTCGCTCATCCATTCATGCCTTGAAAAGATAAGGCGTCTTCACAAACATATCTACGAAGATAAAAAATGGAACAAGCTCATTGAGGTTGACGGCGGAATAAAGGTCTCGAACGTAAAGGAAGTGACAAGCGCCGGGGGACAGATAATAGTCGCCGGCTCCGCCATCTTCGGTAAAAAGGATTATAAAAAGGCTATTGAAGAGCTGAAAGCTTGAGTTGTGAGGGCAATGGCGCCCCCGAGCAAGGCGAGCGGTCTTTTCACTTCTTGAACGGATTTTCATCAGCATCTCTGTAGGTCGACCCGCTCAAAAAATTCTCAAGACTCGATGCGTTCATGACAGGTATCGGACTCTCTAATGGAAGCTGAAAAGCGATCTCCACCTTATCCTTCTCGCCGGCCTCAACGATCACCTCTTCGGACGTCTCACCCAAGGATGAATGCCAAGCGTGAATGGTGTATTTTCCGGGAGGAATGTCGTTAAACTCAAAAAGTCCGTCCCATTTGGTGGCGGCCACGGCAAAAAGCTTCGGCACTGGCCTTATCCACGCCTCCATCCAGGGATAGAAACCGGATGAAAGATGTATCACCTTCCCCTTTTTGACCTCAAGTTCTACGGGCTCCCCTTCCGGCTCCTGCATTATCTGGCGTTTTTTGAAACCTTCCTCCTCTACAAGAAGCCACTGGGTATATGGATCGTTGTTTATCACCCTAACGATCGAACCAGGAACTGCCGGAAGCATCTTTGGCATGAACTCGCATGACTGGCCGACCGCCGCCGGCGTTCCGCTCAAAAGGTTAGGACCGGAGCCCTTCTCCCTCGTGAGCCATAACGTAACGTCGGTTATCCTATTCTTCCAGAGCCTGACTATTTCGGTCGAGCGTCTGGTCCCGCAGGGGCCTTGATATTCCACTATGGCCGGGGCGGCCTTTTTAGGCGGCCTTTTGCCTTCAAGTTTTATCTCGCCCGTGATGGAGCCGGTCGTCTTGTCGGCCGCATACGCGGCCTGAAACACGAAGCAGGAGGAAACAAGAAGCAGGATAGGAAAGAATCTTACTTTCATTTAAGCGTCGTCCCTTCTATCATGAAATCGACCACCCTCTCCTTGAAATGCATGAACGAACCGAAAGGTGCGTCGGACATCATGAGGTTAGAAACCTCTCTAAGGAACGTGGGCCAATTCTTGGGATGTGCCGCGTATATGCAGTCCAAAAGTGTGTAGATGAGATAGTCCCTGCCGCGCCACGCCTTCATGGCGACGGCCGCATGTTCATAATCCGTTGCCGGCATCAACGATCTTATATCTCTAAAATAGCGTTTTTCTAAAAGTGAGTGCACATCTAAAAGCCCCTTCAAGGCGTTATCGATCCTCAAATTGATGTCATCGACAAACTCTTTATGTTCATGCGTATCATGTTCTAGCTTTGAAACCGCAGACCCCTTGATAATTATCGGCTGGCCTATTTTTATGACTATGTCCGTATCCTTCTGTATAACGATGCTCTTTCTCGGCACCGCCATGCCTGTGCCTATAAGCGCAACGGGCACAATGTTCACCTGGCTTCTTTCCACCTTCTTTAAGAGAACGGCCGTATCAACAGCAATGTGAGCGGCCCCTTTTTTCATGTGGCCTCCGGATTCGCAAAGGCGTCTTTTATTGCCTGATGTGTAATAACCGGAATCGAGCCTTTTTCCCTTTGCATCGACGTTAGCGTAGGCTCGGGTCCCCTGTGGGAACATGACGATATCGATATCCAGATTGAATAGTTTTTCCGAGGCTTCTATAGCCGCCGCCCTTGGATAAGAAGACTTTTCGTTCCTGTCCACAAAGATGGTTCCAACGACCTCCATCGCCCGACCCATGATGAACCGCAGAAACGGGTTGTCTAAGAAATGGTCGCGCGCGGCAAGGAACCTGAAATCGTATCCGTGGCCGTACAGGGCAAGCGTCCCAAAGGCAAAATCCAAGAAGCTTTTATGATTGAATACAAACACGTTCTTGCCTTCGAGGCCATTTAGCTTATCCAAACCCTCCGTCTTTATAGACATCCGGCCAAGCTGTGCCGCCCTTGTCCCCCATATGGTTGAAAGAGTTCCGGCGGCCTTTCTTGCATATTCGGGTCCCTTCCATCTGAACGACGCAGTGATAAGCCTTGCTATCGTAGCTGTATTGAAAACTCCCGCGAGCACCGGCCAAAAGCACTTTGACGTTTTGCCGACCTTAAAAGAACAGTCGAAGGGCTTTATGAGTTCTTTGGGGTCCTTTGGTATCGCTATCGGAAAAGGGCCGAATCCGGCATAGTAGCATTCAAAGAATAATTTAGGATGGATATCCGGATGACGAACCCCGAAATCAGCCATTCTTCTCCTAAAAAGAAGAATCCTTACCTTTGCAAAAACGGAGACGAGAGCGAACGGAACAAGTAAAAGGGCATTCACTATTTCACCGGTATAGATAAAGTATCCGGCGGAACAGATAAGCGCCGCAAAAAGAAGATAATCCCTTAACGGATGAATGAACCACTCGATCCTCCCAAGGATCGCATCGATCTTTCTTACGGGCTCCAGATCGAACCTTGGAATAAAAAAGAGGGCAAGTCTTGTTATGGGAATTGCGTAGACGGCCAAAAGAATGATGAAGAGAGGCGTAAGCTTTATCATTGTAAAATAGAGAGGTGATATTTAAAAATTACAGGGACCCGCGCCCTTCCTGCCTTGAACTCCTCTGTACCAAGTTTTTGTGATATCCTTGTAGCGACCGATGAGGCATGCCCTTCCTGCGTTTCGTAGATAGTGCTGATAACACCGCTCGCCTCGAAGGTAGCCACGACATCTATCGGATAACGAACGAGCTTTCTTACCTCTTCTTCGATCTGATGCAGTATCGCGGAACTTTTTTCGACGCCTATGGAATCTTTCAGATCCTTAAAGTTGGCTATCGTTATATCGTATTTATAGGTCTGGTGGCCTTTTTGTTTGTTCGTCTGAACCACCTCTGCGCACGGAAGGACGAAGGCGAACGAGACCCTTCCCTTTGAAGGGATATCGACCCAAAGCTGTCCGCCGGCCTTTTGTACTATCTCCCTGCATACGGCAAGACCAAGACCGGCGACCCCGGAGCTGTCCGTGCTCTTAGTGTTATAGAACTTCTCGAATATCTGGTAACGGTCCTTTTCGGTAAAATTTGGGCTTTCGTTGGACACCGTCACCTCTATCCCGGCTCCCTGTCTTAAGGATACCTCTCTTGCCTTGATATCTATCTCGCTAGACCTCGGCGCGAACTTTATGGCGTTAGAAATGAGGTGTGAAAGGACCACAAAGATATGGTCCGGATTGCCATAGACCTTTGGCATGTCGGCTGAGGCGGTCACCCTGTAATGAAGCTGGCGTTGCAAAAAAAGCTGATCATGAGTGGACGTCACCTGCTGGATCTGATGGAGTATGTCAAAATGAACCGCAGACGGCTTTTTGGACCCGCCATCGACACTTTCGGACATCCCTTTTAAAAGGGCCATCGCGCGTTCAAGGTTCGTTTGAACGGAACCGAAGACCTGTTTGCGGCGAAGGTCCTGATGGTTATCAAAATATTCCTTCAGAAGGTTTATCCCCTCAGAAACAACCGTTAATGGATGGCTGAGCTCATCGAGGACGAATTTGATATCGGGCGCTTGACCCTTTTCACCTTTCATATTGATGGGGGGAACGACTCGCGTCTCAGACGACGCTCCTTCCCCCCAATCCCCTTTCGCTCAAACCGGCAAAGCCGGATTCTCGCTCACTGGTTACCAAACATACAACCGGCTCACCTCCTAGCATAAAGGAGTAAGAGAATCCAAGTATAAAAAAACCGCCACACGGGTGGCGGGTTTTGTGTCATCCCCGCGAAAGCGGGGAACTAGTTAATATAACGAGATTCCTGCTTTCGCAGGAATGACAATATCCCTACTATTCCCTCGTCTTTGCCGCCTCTTTGGCGGCCTTTTTCGCTACCTTATCGGCCTCTTTTTGGGCCTTCTTGGCGGCTTTTTCCTGTTTTTTCTGGGCTTTTTTTGCCGCTTTTTCCGCATCCTTTGCCGCCTTCTCTTTTTGCCTGTCGGCATCCTTTATCGCCCTTTCCTGGGCCTTGTCATCCTTCTTTATCTCTTCAGGCGTCTCTACCGGAGCCACAACCGGCTCTGCGGCCTTAGATGTCATCCCCAAAACTGCGGGACGCTTAAATATGTAGACGTTCTCAAAATGGTCGATCATCTCCCACCCATTTTTTCCAAGTTCGTTCCAACGATCGACCCACTTTTCGTTCTTGGGGGGCTTTAATTTTTGGGCCGTATATTCCCACGAGCCGGTCCCCTGCTTTGAGGCAACTGCCTTGGTTATGGAACGCTCGAGCTGGTTCATGTCGTGTTCCGAAAGTCTCGTTTCAACCACCTTTGGCGTTTTCACAGGCTTGGCCTTCTTGACAGGCGCCGCGGAATCCTCTGCCCACATCTTACCCGCAAAGACAACGCTCAAGGCCATAGCGACTATTAGAATCCTCTTTGTCATATTATTGCCCCCTCCCCCCCGTTTTTATTAGGAAACTGATGCCCCTTATAGACATAAGGGGTGGAAGAAGTCAAAAAATTTATTCCTTATTTATTCCTTATTCCTTAATAAAGTTAGCAACTTTTTTGTGAAACTTCCGATAACAAACGTGTGAGCTGAAAAAACATGTCCGTTATGAATATGTCGTAAACAGTTGACATTTAGCCGCATAATAAATAGGTTTTGCTGCCGCCGTTTCTAACACCAGTGAGATGGATCATGGAGGAACATAAATGTCTGAACCTGTAACATACACTTCCAATCCATGGGCCTGTTTAAGTGGCTCTTATCCAATAATGTCGGGCGTCAATGAATGCACCCCGGATGGGTACAAAGAGGCTCTGGAGTTCGCAACATCCTTTGCACCCAATATTCTGCAAACTCTCCTCAGACCGAAACCGGACCTTTCGCCGAATATCCAAGAATCGTGGCAAAACGTATCATCAAGGGAAGATCCAGAGCTGCTTCACAGAACCCTTGATTATCTTTTTTCTAAAGGGCAGATTCCCCTTATCGAAAAAACTGTCGGCGAATGGAAATACTCTCTTGCCATCCAACGAGCACAACCTCCACCAAATGACCCGCAGGACGAACTATTACCACAGCTACCTGTCAACGTAGAACATTACGATAACCTCAAAGACGTTATCAACGCAATAGGGAAAATGGGTATCTATGCGCTGAATGGTCCAACTTCACTAGAAAACAAAGACCTACAAAGACTTTATCAGTACAGGTTTGAAGCGGTCAGAGAAATTCTTGACAAAGTAAAAACACTATTGATCGGATCAGATGACCCCTTCCTTTGGTTTCAGGCGGCAATGTACGTTGAGGGAAATGTAGACCTCAGCATATATGACGATCCCAGGCTCTATTCCGAGGTTCACGATCTTATTAACAAAGCCTCAGATACAGCCAGAAGAGATCCAGTTCTTTCGGCCTATTTTTCCATGGAATTCGATGCCGGAATAGGCCTGCTCACGGAAAATGACATTAAAGAGTATGAGAAGGTAATTACCGCTGGAAATCCACAGCATTCGGTGGCTTGGTCAAGGTTTTGGATCCATAAGTATAATTCTGCGTTCTTTAGCGGAAAGTTCGACCCCATAGCTATAAAGGATCTTGAAGCGGCATTCATGAGTTTCCTTGATACTGCTACGGCAACCAGAGGAACAACCGAAAGTTGGCCTCTAGAAGCAGGCCATCACATCAATGCCCTTTATACCATCGTGTCTAACTGGAGCATGCCAGCGGGGGCAATGACCCATACCCTTTTCGGCAATCCAGCCCGAATAGTCGATATAGTAGCCGTAGAAACGGAGATAAAACGTCTCAAAGACTACGCGCTTCTTGCCGAGTCTCTGGCTTCGGACCTTCCAAACGGTGGCAAGGCCCTGAGAGAAACCGTAGCGGACATATATTGGCGCGCGCATGTGGAAAGCTACTTCAGCGCAGGCCTACCAGTCACGGGGATCAACAACCTGCAACTACTTGCAAGATTCAGTGACACCAAAACCTTCAATGATAATCTCGATGTTTTGCACACAAGATACCCGTGGCTGGTGGACGAAAAGAGACAAATAACGTGGGATACGGTCGGCAACTTCGGCCGAGAAGCTTATGAGAGAACGAAGGCGCTGTTCTTACGCGGTAAGAGCATGATGCAAGAATCTCTCTTTCCGATGGCGTCGGCAGTTATCTGTTCGCCGGGCGGTCCGTGGCTGAGCGTTGCCTGCGCAGCTGGAGCTAAGGCTATAAATCAGGAAAATTTGTTTTCCGATCCAGAAGCGGCACGACTTTTGAACGAATCAAGGATGACCGGCATCTCCCTAATAGGAGAGAACTCTGCCAAAAGCGCAAGGTCAGCCAATATTATGGACTGGGCGTTCGTTATCGGTGGAACAAGAATAGGCTACAGTTTTAACAGAAGCCTATTAAGCCTGGCGAGAGTGAATCTAACCACGGCTTGGAAATTTTTTGTGAACAACGGTATTAAGAGAGCCGCCTCTTCTTTCATTGCCAAAGAGACATGGCAGACGCTTGGAAGATTGGTTACCGCACTTCCAAGAAAAGTTGTTACCGATTTTCGCGACTTTCCAAAAGCGTTATCAGAGTTGAAACAAGAAGCCTTGGGAAAAGGCTTTGCTTCTATGACGGCGGGCGAGGAGATTGTTATAAACGATAGTTGGAAATTCTTCTGGAAATGCTTTTATCCCAAATATGGGCTCCAATTGAGGCTTGGAACTGGAACCGCTCTCATAGCAGGTGACTACATCGGCAACGGCAAACTTGACTCTACGGTGGGCACTTTTGGTATAGCAATGTTCATGAACGAGATAGTCGGAGAGTGGGCGCTCGGTTGGAACTCCG
>PCWZ01000072.1:4248-16904 GCA_002796305.1 Deltaproteobacteria bacterium CG11_big_fil_rev_8_21_14_0_20_49_13 | reverse complement strand
CGCACAGGGGTTCAGTTCAGAAAAACCGCCGATGGACGTTATGCTTCTCAATCTCATGATGGCCTATGCGATAAGAAGTACCAACAAACTTAATATTTACGGTATGGCTGTTGCCGGAGATTCGAGACTTGCGAGATTCGCCATACCTATTCTGGCAAGACATGAAGCAAGGATACCAATATCCGTGGTAGGCATGGCTAGAACGCCCGCAAGATACAGATTGGGAGTCATGAGGGCGATCGAGGTCAGGGCAAAGAGCCTGAGCGCGGCGCTACTGGGTTCGCCTAAGGCCGGTGCGAAAATACCCATAGGCGAGACGATCGGCGCTTCGAATATATCTGCAAAACAGGCCACGTTCTATAGGGACGCGCTAGCCTCGACTGAAACAAAAGGTCAAGGTCGAGGAGCCGCTATTCCTGATAGTTTCAATGCCGCCGGTTTCGATCAAACCTTTTTGCAAAAAAGATTTGGCGTTGATCTTGAAAGTTCACATGTATTTGTTGGAAAAGGTGGTACCCGCGTCGCGGTAGTCCCAGGGACCCCAAATATGGATATGGTGGTCTTAAAACTTAAGAAAGACGGAACGATCAGGGTAGAATCTGTACCTAGATCTGTTGTGCTAGACCAGGATAGCCGCGAACGATACATTAGAGTGGGAGCATACGACAGGAATGGCGCCACTCCATTTGCAAAGGTCAGCTTTATCGAAAGAACGGAAGTCAACACCTTCCACGCGATGGATAACGGAGTCCGGAAATCATATTACGTAAGCGTCAGTCCCCTTGCAAATCCGAGTCCCCTCGACAGATGGCTTTCACATACCGTCCTCCCTTCAATCAAAAATACTTTCGGCTACGGCGTTACGCAAAGGGCCCTAGCCACGGTTGCTCCCTCATCCAGACTGACAAGGTGGTGGACCAAAACGGTCGGAAACATAGTTACAAAACCTGAAAGATCCACCGCCATATTGACATGGAGGGGGACAGCGGCAACATTGCAGTACCTTCCTTTCATATATTTATTAAAGAGCTCCGGCGCACTGATGCAGGACGGTTTCGACGCCGACATGACAGGCAAAGTGGAGGTGGGCAATTACATTTGGGCCGGAATGATAGCTCATAGATATATACAAAACCCGTTAAAGCTTGATGGCTTCATGGCAAACATGATCGGCTATGGTCTTGGCTGCGCTGTGGCCTATCTATTACTTGGAGATCTTATGCCTACCAAAAAAGACGAGGCCCCTGCCTTTGACAAAAAATCAGGCAAGATCACTTCGCTCGTAAGAACGACCCTCGGCGAACCAGCCGAAGATAACTACGTAACATACTTGAATGCGGGTGATTATGAAAAAGCTGGGGAGGTCATGTTCGCAAATCTCACGACCCTAAATTTAACCCACTTTGGATGGGATTTTTTAGACTCGTTGGGATTTGATACAAGCGACTACGGCGGCACTTCGGGCTCTTCCAGAGAGTTAGAACCCGGGAGGATGAACGCCTATGTCGAAAAGGTCTTTGAACTCGCAGAAAAGGCTAATAGAGATATAATGGGCGTCAAACTGGAATCCGCCGGCAACCCCAAAGAAAAACTGAAAACCATCGACGGAGGTAAGTACGACTCTGCCATCACATTATTTAACTGGATAGACTCGATATTGCAGAGAGCTATTGATTTTTCGGTCAAAATTAAAGATGGCTCCGAACCATCACCGCAAAATACGAAGATGTTCATCCTAGACCTTGCGGTCCTGAAAAGCATGGTAAAAAATCCTAATCTGGCTAATGTTAACTGGTATGCCAGAGAAGTTGCCGGTCTGCTCAAAGTCTACATTGATGCAATGCCTGATATCAGATTTATGGAACAGATAAACCTGCTCGCCGCAGACCTCAATAAGACCAAATTAGGTACCGACGGCCATTAGGCGCTCTTGCCATTGTGGTACTTTTCAAGTGTTGCCGACCTGTGGGTCCATGTAAAAAGGAACAATATAGTGCCTATGATCGCGGCGGCTATAAAGAACATAAATCCGCCGTTCCAGCCATACTTATCAACAAGGACTCCCGTGCCTATACCTGCCAAGGCGCTACCTAAATATCCGAAAGCGCCAGTCATTCCTGTGGCCGTTGCCGCCGCCTTCTTGGAGGCAAAATCAGCAGCGGCGACCCCTACAAGCATCTGCGGGCCATAAATAACGAACCCAACTGCAAAGAGTATGGCTGCATCCATGTATGGGTGTCCCGCCGGGGTAAGCCAAAGGGCCACCATGCAAAATATGACCGCGGTCATGAACATGACGTTGACAGGACCGCGCCGTCCTTTGAAGATCTTATCAGATATCCATCCGGCAAATATCGCCCCCGCTATACCTGCTATCTCAAAACCGGCCGTTTTAAGACCCGCCCCGGCTATGGTCGAATTCTTGGCCTCCACAAGGAACGTCGGGGCCCAATCTAATATCGCAATTCTGACTATATAAACAAAACAATTGGCAAGGCTTACTATCCAGACGAATTTATTTGTAAGGACATATTTAAAGAGGATCTCCTTGAAAGATTCGGCGGTATCTTCATGCCCGTTGGTGGCATCTGCTTCTCCCCTGAACTCTTCCACCGGCGGCAGTCCCAATGACTGGGGAGTATCGCGTAGCCTGTTCATGACTATGAAGGCGACCGCCACAGCTATCACCGCCGGGCCGAAGAAGGCGCTTCTCCAGCCAAAATGCTGCACCAAGTATCCGGCAAATATCATTATTCCGGCACCGCCTATCTGGTGAGAAGCATTCCAGATGCCCCACTTCGTTCCAAGTTCTGTTGGGCTATACCAGTGGGTAAGAGCTCTTGCACACGGAGGCCAACCCATGCCCTGGAACCAGCCATTGAATATCCAGCATATCCCGAAGAATATAAGCGCATTTGAGAGACCAAAGAAAACGTTGACTATCGCCGAAAGGATAAGACCTATAGCCATGAAATAGCGCGGATTGGCCCTGTCGGCAAGAATGCCGCTGAAGAATTTAGAGAGTCCATATACTATCGAAAAGCCGGTCAATACCCATCCAAGATCGGTCTTTGTGAAATCCAGCTCTTTCAACATCGAAGGCATAGCAATAGAGAGGTTCTTTCTCACGAAATAGAAACCGGCGTACCCTATCATCATTCCGTACATGATGCGGATGCGCCAGTACCTATATTTGGCATTTTTCTCCTCAACGTTCGATATCATTTGTATCGCGGACTGCGCCTTTAGGACACTCCAGATCTTTTTCATCATAGGGACTGACTCCTTATGGTTTAAAATTTTACGACACGCTATATCACTAAAATGTCCTTGTCAATTACCTTAAAATTTTGCGGGCGTTGGTGGCGTATAATTTCTCTTGCAAATATTATGAGCCCTTACTACAATCCCGGATTGGAAAGGAAAAAATATGCCCACACCAGTCTGCGGTACAGGAGAGATAGGCCCCTTTCCGGTATGGGAGGATCAGAACAGCGCCTCATCATGTGAGAAGGATTTCAGGAACTGCCGGTTCAAGGAGGTCTGCCTTGAAGCTGTCTACGATCAGGGCAGCCAAACATTAAAGACCAAACATTTCTTATTCGAAGGCCCTCCCCTGAAACTGGGATATTTTGACAGCCCTTGGGAGTTTTCGAACCCGCATGTAACAACGGGCCAGTTCGACCTTCTCTTCACCGCCTACACCTTTGAGACGTTCATCACCAGGCTTGCGGCAATGAGAGTCTACAGGAATGTTGAAAAACTCTTAGTAAAGAACCCCATAGATGTGGAAATAAGCACAGCAAATATGGCCAACGCCTTCTTCAATCAGTTCAATTATGATTTCTTCTTTGGGATGATACCGGGTGTTTGTCACTTTGCCTCCGATTCAAATATTATTTTGCATGAGTTCTGGCATCTCCTGACATTTTCCAACAGCAGAGAGCTTGGCGTGGACATGGCGGACATAGAGGGAAATGCCATACACGAAGCCATCTCCGATGCCGGTTCGACGGTCTATGAAAAAGACCCCGAAGTTGGTGAGGGGGTTGCCGTATGCCTTGGGGCGGCCGAAGAACCGTCTCCTGCTGCCGGCCTTAGAAATGCCAACGAGACACAACCAAGCCTCTTCTACGATGAAGAGGCACACGGAAGGGTCGAACTTTACGCACCAGCCTTATGGTTCAGCTTCAAAGAACTTACGCGTCTCATGGGCAACGACAAGGAGAAGGCAAGCGAGCTCATGACCATCATCATAGGCAATATGCCCAAGTTTCTCCCCGCAAGACCCAAAAAGGCCGATTTCATGAAGGCTGTCTACAACGCACTGACATATGTAATGGCCGATGAGCCGTCTTTTGTCGGCAAATATCAATTCAACGTTCCTGCCTTTATGAAGTTCCTTGAGGGCGAGGCAAAAGCCAGGACCATCTTCGAAAATGACGCCGATAAAAGATACGCGTTCAGAGAATATGACAAGCTCCCAAAGAATCAGATCGACCTTGCCATCGGAAGATACACAAAAGGTCAAACCACGTTCAAGCCTTCTTACGATAATGACGAGGTTGTCTTCTTTCAGCAATATTATAGGGGTATACCCATTGAGGGGGCCGGGCTCAGATTTGTCCGGATAAATGACAAGCAGGTTCGAGTTGTACCGATGGTAGCCGATACGCCCACCGGCGCCGCCACAAAGACCGGTATCGAGGCATGGAAGACCATAATGTCCGCCGACACGGTCCAAAAATTCCATACCATCGCCGATAAAATGCTCAGGTGCGGCGCAATAAGAAAGAGCGAGGTCGAAAGCATAACAAAAGAGTTCAAAAAACTTGGGAATTTCCCGAAAGAGAGACCGGAAAGGGTCTATCTTAACGGCAGTCCCAACCTCCAATATAAATTCAGGCTAGATGGGGTCACCTGTTATGTGGACGCCGTCGACGGAACGGTCACGTTCCACCGCCAGAAGTTCCACTCTTTTTAATTGACAATAGTTTTCTTCGCTGATAGTCTCTTGAACAAATTTCATTATAAATCAACTAGTTAGAGGTGAATTATGGCTACAGGAAAAACCAAGACGATCGCATTCACGAAAATGTACGGTACAGGGAACGATTTTATTGTCATCCCATTCATAGGCTCCAAGCCTTCCTCTCCCCCAAAGATGGGGCGGGACTTTTGCGATAGAAAAAGGGGGATCGGCGCAGACCAGCTCCTTCTCATCCATAAATCCCACAAGGGCGATTTTAAACTTCAGACGATAAACCCCGACGGGAGCGAAGCGGAGATGTGCGGCAACGGTATAAGGTGCGCCGCAAAGTTCATACTTGAGAACAGGATCTCTCAAAAACGCGAGCTTATATTCGAAACCCCGGCTGGCCTTAAAACGGTCAAGTGCCTTGGTAAACATTCTTTCCTTGTGAACATGGGCGAACCGATCATGAAGGGAAAGGATATTCCGGTAAATCTATCCGGCAGGATAATAAACAGGCCCTTAAAGACCGAGTTAAAAGAGTTCCGCATCACGTGCGTTTCGATGGGTAATCCTCATTGTGTGATATTTGTGGATGATCTCGACAACTATCCTGTTGAAAAGTTCGGTAAATACCTCGAAACATATCATTCGTTCCCTAAAAGGGTGAACGTTGAGTTCGTGAACGTCATTTCTCAGACAGAGATCAAGATGAGGGTCTGGGAGCGCGGCGTAGGCGAGACCAACGGCTGCGGCACCGGCGCTTGCGCGGCGGCGCTTGCAAGCGTCCTGAACGGATTCACCGGCAGAGAGGTCACCGTCTTCCAAAAAGGCGGCAAGGTCGAGGTGAACTGGGAAAAGAAGGACGGCAAGGTCTATCTCACCGGCATGGCGGAAGTTGTATTTAAGGGAGAGATTGCGATATAAAATATCCAATGTCCAAGTTCCAATGACGAATGAATGCTCTAAATTTCAATGACCAATCATTGAAATTTGAGTCATTGTGATTTGGTGATTGAGTCATTTATTATGTTTCAAGGCGTCTTCACAGCAATAGTCACTCCGTTCAATAAAGGCAAGTTGGATGAGAAAGCCCTGCGCGAATTCATTGAATGGCAGATACAAGAAGGGATCCACGGGCTCGTCCCCTGCGGAACCACCGGTGAATCGGCAACCCTTACAGAAGAGGAATGGTCAAGGGTCATTGAAATAACGGTGGACCAGGCGAGAGCGCGCGTCCCCGTGATTGTCGGCGCCGGCTCAAATTCTACCGATGTCGCCATAAAGAAACACAAGAAGGCCTACAAGCTCGGCGTCTCGGCAAGCCTTCAGGTCACACCTTATTATAACAAACCTACCCAAGAGGGTCTGTATCAGCACTTTAAGGCCGTTGCCGGATCCGAAGAAAAACTTCCGGTCATTCTCTACAACGTCCCCGGAAGGACATCGGTCAACATGTTCCCCGAAACCGTTGCAAGACTTTCAAAGATATCGAACATACTAGGTCTTAAAGAGGCCTGCGGCAACATTGATCAGGTAAAGAGGATAAGGTCGCTAGTCCCCAAAGACTTTGCCATGCTTTCCGGCGAAGATGCCCAGAACTTTGCCATATATAATGAAGGGGGCGTAGGCTCCATATCTGTCGCCTCAAATGTAATGCCCGCAAAGGTCGCGGAGGTTTGGGATGCGTTCGCCGCCGGCGATAAAGAAAAGGCAAAGTTCGTTCAGGAAGAGCTGCTACCGCTAAATAAGGTCCTCTTTATAGAGACAAGTCCCGCTCCGGCAAAGACCTCCCTTTCAATGATGGGCAGAATGAAAGATGAACTAAGGCTCCCATTGGTAGGACTTCTCCATGAGAATAGGAAAAAGCTGGAAGAGATCCTTAAGAGCTACTGCTTAATATGATAAAAATTTCTCTATTTGGGGCCGCGGGGAGAATGGGCGGCGCAATACTTAACGTTCTCCCCTCGTTCAAGAACATCACCCTTGCCCATGCCGTTGAATCTGCGGACTTTCCCCATACAGGAAAGAAGATAGGCAAGGGAATGGACCTGGAACACGACCATTCACACGCCCTTGACGATATAGATGTGGCAATAGATTTCACATGGGCCGAAAGTTCGATAACCAACCTAAAATTCGCCGCGGCATCACACAAACCGATGGTGATCGGAGCAACCGGCCATAATGCCGAACAGAAGGCTCACATCCTTTCGGCAAGCAAGATCATTCCCATCGTACTTTCCCCGAACATGAGCGTCGGCGTTAACACAATGTGGAAACTTATCGAAGAAGCGGCATCTATCCTAGACAAGGATTACAAGATAGACATCGTCGAGTCCCATCATGTTCACAAGAAAGATGCGCCGAGCGGGACAGCCAAAAAGATGATCGAGGAGGTGGGTGGAAAGAACAAAGAAGGAAGATGGATGATGGACGATGGAAGAGAAATTGAAGTAAGGTCGATCCGTGAAGGCGATGTGGCAGGAGATCACACGATTACGTTCACAAGCCCCTACGAAAAGCTGGAGATAACCCACCGCGCTTTTTCCCGCGAGGTCTTCGCCGCAGGCGCCCTAAAGGCCGCCGAATGGGTCGTCGGAAAGAGGCCTGGTCTCTATGGAATGTCAGAGGTATTAGATATTGTGTCATCCTGAACGAAGTGAAGGAACCCTATAATTTGCTTGGGAGATCCTTCGCTTACCGCTCAGGATGACAACAACTACGTATGCAATCAGAAAGATTAAAAAGACTCCCCCCCTATTTATTTGCAGAGATAGACGCCAAAAAACGCGCGATGCGCGAAAAGGGGGTTGATATAATAGACCTCTCGATAGGAGACCCCGATATTCCAACGCCGAAACATGTTATCGAGGCCTTCTGCGAAGGGGCTCACGACGCCAGGAACCACAGATATCCCCCATATAACGGCACACAGGAGTTCCGCGAGGCGGCGGTATCATACCTGAAGGAGACAAAGGGCGTTGATCTCGACCCGAACAGCGAGGCGCTCACCCTCATAGGTTCAAAAGAAGGTATCGCACATGCCCCGCTCGCTTTCTTGGATCCGGGAGATGTCGTTCTCATCCCGTCGCCCGGGTATCCGGTATATACGACCGCCTCCCTGCTTTCCGGATGCGTTCCATATGAGATGCCTCTTAAAAAAGAGAACGGGTTCCTTCCCGACCTCGGATCGATCCCAAAGGACGTTCTTAAAAAGGCAAAGCTTATCTTTCTTAATTACCCGAACAACCCGACCGCCGCTGTTGCAACCAAAGATTTTTTTAAAGATGCGGTCGATTTTGCTAAAGGCAACGGTCTCGTTCTTTGTCACGACGCCGCCTATATCGACATCGTCTACGACGGTTACAAGGCCCCAAGCATCCTTGAGGTCCCTGGCGCAAAGGACGTGGCGGTGGAATTCTATTCACTTTCCAAGACCTACAACATGACCGGCTGGCGATTAGGCTTTGCCGCCGGGAACAAGGGGCTTATCGAGTCCCTCGGAAAATTAAAGACGAACATAGATTCATCGGCAACGGCCGCCGTTCAGCACGGCGGAGCAGTCGCGATGACATCGAGCCAGGACTGCGTGGTCAACGCATGTAAGACATATAAGAACAGGCGCGACGTCCTTGTTGAAGCTCTCAACAAAAAGGGATGGAACGTGGTCAAACCCAAGGCAACGTTCTACGTCTGGGTCGAGATACCCACAAAAGAAGATTCAAGGTCCTTCGCTTCAAAGATCCTTGAAAAGACTGGAGTGGTCGTGACCCCCGGCCTTGGATTTGGGAGCGCCGGCGAAGGCTTCATACGATTCTCCGTATCTTATCCAACTGAAAGAATAGAAGAGGCGGTCCACCGCATCTCGTCACTTTAATATGACACCAACCGGAAAGTTCACAGTAATAAAATTCGGAGGAACGAGCGTCTCTTCGCTCAAATGCTGGAAGACCATCAAAGAGATAGCAAGTGACCGTTTAAAACGGGGGCTAAAACCTGTAATCGTATGTTCCGCTGTCGCGGGTGTGTCCAACGAACTGGAAAATGCGCTCAAGTTCGAACCTGTTCTTTCCAATATCGAAAATATCCACAAGGAGCTCGCGAAAGAACTGAATGTGGACATCTCCGAGATAAGCGAACCTTTAAAGGAACTTTCGATGCTCCTGAAGGGGGCCGAGCTTGTGAACGAGGCGGGCCCACGCCTTAGAGCCAAGGTCATGGCCTACGGCGAGCTGGTGTCCACAAAGCTTGGCGCCGCTTATTTGAACAGGGAGGGTTTGCGAACGACCTGGCAGGATGCAAGGGAGTGTCTCACCGCACTAGAAAGTTTCACAAACAATCCGGATCGCGACATGCTCTCTGCGTCCTGTGATTACAAAAAGGACCCGGAACTTATCGAAAGATTCTCAAAAGGATCGGGCGTGATCCTAACCCAGGGTTTCATCGCAGGCAATGGTGCGGGCGATACCGTCCTTTTAGGCCGCGGAGGTTCGGACATCTCCGCCTCATACTTTGCGGCAAAGCTCAACGCCTCGGTCTGCGAAATATGGACCGACGTGCCTGGTATGTATACGGCGAACCCTCGACAAATACCGTCGGCCAGGCTCATAAGGGTTCTTGATTACGATGAGGCCCAGGAGATCGCATCATCCGGCGCCAAGGTCCTGCACCCAAGGTGCCTGGCACCCGTTAAAAAATGCGGTATTCCTCTCAAGATTTACTGCCTTGAACATCCCAAGATGGATGGGACGCTCGTGGCTTCCGAATGCTCAGTAAAGGATGCCTGTGTAAAGGCCATATCTTCCAAAAAGGGGATAACTCTCATCTCTATGGAGTCGGTCGACATGTGGCATCAGGTCGGTTTTCTTTCGGACGTCTTTTCATGTTTCAAACGTAACGGCATTTCCATAGATCTAGTTTCTACCTCCGAGACCAACGTCACGGTAACGCTCGACCAGACAACGAACGTCCTCACTAAAGAGACCCTGAAGAAACTGATCACGGAACTCAACGCGTTCTGTCAGGCAAAAACGATCGATTCATGCGCCATGGTGAGCATGGTGGGGCGAAACATCCGCTCCATTCTGTCCCAGCTGGCACCGGCGCTTGAGGTATTTGAGGAGCAGAAGATCTACCTCGTCTCTCAGGCGGCGAACGATCTCAACCTGACGTTCGTGGTGGATGAGGATCAGGCCGACAGGCTCGTAATAAAGCTTC
This sequence comes from Deltaproteobacteria bacterium CG11_big_fil_rev_8_21_14_0_20_49_13, assembly GCA_002796305.1. Lineage (NCBI taxonomy): Bacteria > Deltaproteobacteria > Deltaproteobacteria bacterium CG11_big_fil_rev_8_21_14_0_20_49_13. The sequence goes on along the minus strand of PCWZ01000072.1, from coordinate 6,712 downwards.
ACGAACAGCTCTTTAAGCAGCGCGGCCGCGACAAGCTTTTGGGAGATTCGTGGCAGGCGCTCTTTGAAAAGAACGGCAAAGAGCCCGAAAGGCTTCCAGACACATGGTGGCTTAACAGGAAAGATGAACTCATAGCCATTGCCAAAAAGAGTTCCCCTCTTTACGTATATGAAGAAGGGGCGCTCGACAGGTCTCTTTCAAAAATATCGCGGCTGAACTCGATAGACCGCGTCTTCTATTCCATAAAGGCGAACAGGCAACGGGACATATTAAAGAAGTTCTACGATGAAAAGCTGGGCTTTGAATGTGTCTCACCATTTGAAGTGAAATATATACTGGAACTGTTTCCCAAAATAGACCCCAAAAGGATACTCTTCACCCCCAACTTTGCCTCAAAGAACGAATACGAATATGCCTTTGAGAAAAAGGTGATCGTAACGCTCGATAATCTATTCCCCATCAAAGGATGGCCCGACCTTCTAAAGGGGAAGGAGGTCTTTGTAAGGGTAGACCCCGGCCATGGACAGGGACATCACAAATATGTCCACACCGCCGGGATAAGATCGAAGTTCGGTGTCTCGCCCGAACAATTCGATGAATTGGCAGATTCGGTGAAACGTAACGATATAAAAGTGAAAGGCCTTCACACGCACGTAGGAAGCAACATATTCACACCCGAAACCTGGAGCAACAACGCGCGCTTCATGGCATCCATGGCCGGCATGTTCCCGGAGGCCGAGGTCTTTGACCTGGGCGGGGGATTGGGCATCGTTGAAAAACCGGGCAGGATCGAACTTGATATGGGAACGCTTAACACCATGCTCCAGGAGGTCGCTTCCGCATACCCTAAATATAAGCTCTGGATAGAACCGGGAAGGTTTCTCGTGGCCGAGGCCGGAGTGCTTCTTGCAAAGGTGACACAGACGAAGAAGAAGGATGAATATAATTACATAGGCATCGATACCGGAATGAACTCTCTTATCCGCCCCGCCCTTTACGGCGCCCATCATGAAATAGTGAATCTTTCAAAGATCGGAAAGCCGTCCAACGTCGTTGCAAATATCGTGGGGCCTATTTGCGAATCGGGCGATATTTTGGGATACGAGCGTCCTATGCCCGAGCCTTCTGAAGGCGATGTGATCCTTATCGCCACCGCAGGCGCGTACGGACACGTCATGGGCTCAAATTACAATATGAGAGAGCCCGCCAAGGAATATTTTCTTAAGAGATGATCACTGACAAAGATTGGACCTGAAGAGAGCATTAAAGTTGCACGGCTCCGAGTAAAATATCTGCGCGTTCGCATTCTTCGGTGTCAGCGTCTTATTGAAAGAGAATTTCGCGGTTGTGCCGTCGGGCGTTGACCACCTGAACTTGTTTCCGCCGCTTCCGGGCTCAATCCCTACAAACATCAGCTGGTCGGTACAAGCCAGAGCCGCAGGCTGTATATTGTCTTTGCCGCACGCGTCCGTCCATAGGGCATCATAACACATCGAGATACCGTCCGCGGGGTCATAATACTGTATCGAAACCGAAAGGGTTGCGCCGACGTCAAAACCGGGATTGGTCAACGCGTTCCAACATGCATCTGTCGAAAGCCCTGCACATTTTATCACCAATGGATGCGTTTCCGGTTCATTGATATCGCAATCTAGCTCATCGCAGAGCCCGTCAGCGTCGTGATCGAGCACAAAGACTCCCGGTTCATCTGTATAGCCGTTGCAGTCATTATCAAGACCGTCGCAGATCTCAATGCCTGGCGCTCCCGGCTCGCAGGTATCGACCTCTTCTCCTCCAAAACATATATTGATGCCGGTCGCCGAACATTCACCGGTTCCACAATATGTGGGAGTTGAAATGAAACCTTCGTCCACAAGACCGTCACAGTTATCGTCTATATTGTTGCAATCTGTATCATCACCGGTAGCCGTTCCCTCAGCACAGATATCTTCTTCCCTTCCGCCGAAACACATCAACATCCCCTGGGCCAAACATGCCCCGGTCCCGCAGCTCGTTTCCGTTGGAACATAGTGTTCATCTTTTGAACCGTCGCAATCATCATCCACGTTATTGCAGTCTGCGTCGCCGCCGGTAGCTGCCTTCGGGGAGCAGGTATCGGTCAAAGCTCCTCCGACGCAAGTCAAAAGACCCTGATTAAAACACGCTCCCACTCCACAGCTCGTGACAGAAGGCACATAATCTTCATCCGTCATCCCGTCGCAATCGTCATCTTTATTGTTGCACGAGGCATCATTTGGCGCAGGGATTTTGGGGACCGCGTCGCATGTTTCTCCGCCATCTTCGTTGCAAATAACGGAACCGGACGATTGGCATTCGCCTACCCCGACGCTGCAAGGTTCTCCTAAATTAAAACCCTCGTCCGTCTCGCCGTCGCAGTTGTTATCCTTGCCGTCGCAGACCTCTGCTTTAACCTGTTCAGCCTCGCAGGTATCGACCTCTTCTC
>PCWZ01000072.1:1456-4197 GCA_002796305.1 Deltaproteobacteria bacterium CG11_big_fil_rev_8_21_14_0_20_49_13 | reverse complement strand
TGGGAGTTGAAATGAAACCTTCGTCCACAAGACCGTCACAGTTATCGTCTATATTGTTGCAATCTGTATCATCACCGGTAATTTCACCTTCAACACAGGTATCTATCTCTGTTCCGCCGAAACACATCAACATCCCCTGTGCCAGACATGCCCCGGTCCCGCAACTTGTCTCTGTGGGAACATAGTGCTCATCTTTGAGGCCGTCGCAGTCATCATCGATATTATCGCAGTTGATATCAACAGCTGCCGGCGCCTTTGGCTGGCAGCTGTCCATAACCGAGCTTTCTTCGCAATACGTCTCGCCTTCGCTTTCGCAAGCCCCCACACCGCAGGAGATCGCCGACTGCACAAAACCTTCGTCGGCAGGTCCGTTGCAGTTGTCGTCAATTCCATCACATGTGGTATCGCTTGGAGCGGGCGTGCCGGGTGTGCAATTATCGATTTCATTGCCGCCGACACATGTCAAAAAGCCATTCGCCATACATGCGCCGACACCGCATTCGATCGGTGTAGGCGGGTAATCTTCGTCAGTTGCGCCATTGCAATCGTCGTCAATCGCGTTACAGGTTGCATCATTTTTGGCTGGTGCGCCGGGCGCGCACGCGCTTTTCTCTACGCCGGCAATACAAGCTGACATTGCTGTTGCAAAACATGCGCCAATGCCGCATGTGATCGATGTGGAAACATAATCTTCATCAGCTACGCCATCGCAATCGTCGTCTATTCTGTCGCATGTTGCATCATCCGAAGCGGGCGGGCTCGGCATGCAACTGTCTTTTGCTACGCCATCCTCGCAATATGTCTCGCCTGTGCTTTCACATGCTCCCGTACCACATTTGGTTGATGTGGGTTTGTAATCTTCATCGGCTGTGCCGTCGCAATCGTCGTCTATGCCGTCGCATGTAGTATCGCTTGGAGCAGGCGTGCCGGGTGCGCAACTATTGACTTCGGCTCCGCCAAAGCACGTTATCAAACCATTTGCCATGCACGCGCCAACGCCGCAAAAGCTGGACGTAATTACGTAGTTTTCGTCGGCCACGCTATCGCAATCGTCGTCTACATCATTACATGTGGCATCGTTTGCGGCTGGAACGCCAGGCACGCAACTATCCTCAACAACGCCGTCTTCGCAATACGTCTCGCCTTCGCTTTCGCAAGCCCCCACACCGCAATCGGTGGGCAAAGAATCGTACAGGCCCGGCGTACACGCACATCCTTCGTCTGTATGATCATCACAGTTGTTATCAAGGCCGTCGCATATCTCTTCTTCAGGCTCAATAACTTCTGCGTCGCATTCGGTCGATTTTCCATCTTCAGAGCACACATATTCGCCGATCGAATAGCAGATGCCAACCCCTATTGAACATTCTTTTCCGAGTTCCAAAAAGATCTCGTCGGCGGATCCGTCTCCGTTATTATCTAAACCGTCACATTCTTCAATATCGCAGGCATCGCCAATCCCGTCATCGTCCGAATCTTTTTGATCCGCATTTTTGACAAGCGGGCAATTATCTTCTTCGTCTTCTACCCCGTCACCATCGGTATCAAGCGGCGGAGAGGTTTCATCTGTATCTTGCTCGTTGTCGGAAGGGATATCGGGAAGGTCAACATCTGCGGTAGCTTCTGAGTCCGCAGGGTCCGTTTCTGAATCTACAGAAATTTCTTCTGGCGCAACGTATTCATCTATGACCTCATCGCTTCCGTCAATAAAGACATCGGACCATTTTATATCGTTGTCGCCCAACGTGGTATCATTTGTGCTATCGGTGTTTACATCTTTGAGGGCATCGGGCGCGACATATCTATCGGCGTCAAACCATGCGTCTGGTGTGGCATCATATCCTACATCAGCTCCGTCAAAATTTGACAGAGGATCGTCGTCTCTAATAGGCGCATCTATAAGAGCGTCTATCTCGGGACCGCTTATTTGGGGTGTTCCGCAACCGCCCATTATATCTCCCATGCAAAAGATCGCAAACCCTTAAACTCTTTGAATTCTCCCTAACACAAACAGTATCGGTTGAACATTAAAAAAGTTGCGTATAAAATCAAGAATTGTTATGGGCCCTTTTGTGCATACAGTATATTTGGGCATAGGCTCGAACCTGGGCGATAGAGAGAAGAACTGCGAAAAGGCGACCAAACTGCTAAAGTCGTCTAGCATCGCAAAAAACATAATAATATCAAAGTGGTATGAAACTAAGCCGGTTTTGCCGCCCCCTTGTCATTCTGAGCGCAGCGAAGAATCTGCTGGATCAAACTTTATTCACGAGATTCTTCGCCCCCTCAGGGCTCAGAATGACACTCCTCCGTTTATTAATGGTGTGGCTTATCTAGAGACCGAGCTTACCCCCCGCCAATTATTGGAAGCCCTGCACGAAATAGAATCAAGCCTGGGAAGGATCAGGACCGGTGAAAAATGGGAGCCCCGCACCATTGACATCGATATTCTTTTCTACGATGATATCGTTCTGAACGAACATGACCTAAAGATCCCCCACCCCGAGGCGCACAAAAGAATGTTTGTGCTTGAACCGCTTTGTGATATAGCGCCGTTACTTATTCATCCGGTCCTTAAAAGGACCATAAGGGAGTTCAAGGAGGCATTATGAAGATATTCATCGATAGCGCAGACATTAACGAGATCAAGAAGGCAAACGCCATGGGGCTGGTGGACGGGGTCACAACAAATCCTTCGCTAGTTGCAAAGACTGGCCGCGACTTTAAGAGCGTGATCAAAG
>PCWZ01000072.1:0-1401 GCA_002796305.1 Deltaproteobacteria bacterium CG11_big_fil_rev_8_21_14_0_20_49_13 | reverse complement strand
AAGCTCTGCCACGACCATGGAATCCATACGAACGTAACCTTATGTTTCTCGCCCAATCAGGCCCTTCTTGCCGCAAAGGCCGGAGCAACTTATGTAAGCCCGTTCGTGGGAAGGCTCGACGACATCTCCGAGGATGGAATGGCGCTGATCGAACAGATCGTTCAGATCTATAAGAACTATAACTACAAGACCGAGATAATCGTGGCCAGCATCCGCAATCCCTTGCACGTACGCGATGCCGCCCTCATGGGAGCCCATATCTGCACCATCCCGTTCAGCGTTATCCGGCAACTGGTAAAACACCCGCTAACAGATATCGGTATCGAAAAATTCGCTAAAGATTGGGACAAAGTGCCGAAGTGACGTTCCAATGATAATCGGAACGTCATCCTGAGCCCTTCGGGCGAAGGATCTCCATCGCTCAATTGTAATTGTGTTCACTGGATTCTTCTCCGCCTAAGGCGGATCAAAATTGACATTCTTATTGGTAGGTATTTCTTAGATCTAGCAACACCTTCGTGGATATCGCCTTAAATGCGTCGTAGGTTCCGTTGCCGCTTGTTGCCACCGTCTCAAAATCAGGCGCGGCGTATTTGTTCAGCAGGGCTCTCAGTTCCGAAACCGGCGCGGCGTTTCCGAGATCGCGCTTGTTGTACTGGATGACATGCGGGACATCTTTAAAAGAGACTCCTTCATGATGTAATATCTCGTTCAGTTCGGCAAGGCTTTGAAGGTTACTTTCTACCTTTTCGAGCTGTGAATCGGCAACAAACACGACGCCATCCACGCCTTTTGAAATTATCTTCCGGTTCGCTTCATAGGCGACCTCTCCGGGGACGGTATAAAGGTGGAGCCTTATGGTATATTCGCCCATCTTCCCTAATGTTATGGGTATAAAGTCGAAATAAAGTGTCCTGTCGTCCTCTGATGTGAGCGAAACAAGCTCTCCCTTGCTGTTCTTTTTCACCTCGGTGCAAATATTTCTTATCGAGGTCGATTTGCCGCACCTTGGAGGCCCGTAATAGACTATCTTACAATTGATCTCTTTGTTCTTTTCGTTGATAAAGGCCATACAAAAATCCCCTTTCCTTTCATGTAATTATATTGGCTGGATTGCCAATTGTCAAAGGATACTTTTTAGTAGAGCTTTTTAGCCCGACCCCAACGCAGTAGCCAGTCTTTGTTGTGGCATTGCCATGTTACGTGAAAAACGGAATTGTCGCAGACGATATGTAAGCGCCTAGCGAAGCTTTCAATTACCCACAAGTATTGGCCAGAGAGAACCCCAATTCAATATCCGTCAAACGTGAAGCACCTCTCCATATAACCATATTGCCTGGTGGTGGATCGTTCGAACGAGCAAGATAGCCGCCAAGCATGGCGAGTTTCGTTAGATATTTT
>PCWZ01000071.1:11279-14060 GCA_002796305.1 Deltaproteobacteria bacterium CG11_big_fil_rev_8_21_14_0_20_49_13 | reverse complement strand
AACGGCGAGCCGTGGCCTTTTTACCGTGTTCATCTGCATATAGTACCAGCTTCAACCTTAACTGCTTTGGGTCTTTATAATTTCGTAACATCATGTAATATCCTATCGGGCACATGCTGACCTCCTGTGGGTTTGTTTGGACAACTATCCCTTTATCAGGTTGGTCGGCCTCTGTGCCTATTTTTTATATTCGGCGAACGAGTGAGTTATCCATACCTCACGCGCCGGCGCCGAAGGTTAGCCGGTGCGCGTGAGGTGTGGATAACTCTTCTCGCAAATCAAAAAAAAAGAAAGTTACCCACAGTCCGCACACACCAGCTCCTTACGGGCTGGTGTGTGCGGACTGTGGGTAACTTTCTTTAACTCCCCCCATTCTCTATCCAACATATACCTTATCCTCTTTATAGGGGGGTTACGATGTCTATTCCGAGTTCCACGTCTTGTGATTTTTTGACTTGAGTTTTAAGGGATTGAGGCTTAAATCCCTATTCAATGGTAACTCGCATCGATGCTTTTGCAAAGGTCACGGGAAGGGCTATCTATGCCGAAGATGTTTATATCGACGGCATGCTCTACGCTGTCCCCCTGCACGCCCCCCACCCTCGCGCAAAGTTGACATTCGTGGACTATTCCCGCGCAAAGACCTCGTCCGGCGTGGTTGGAATAATCACGGCCGATGACGTTACCGGCGATAACAAAACCGGCGGCATTATCAAGGACCACAGAATATTCGTGAAAGATGTCACAAGATATCATGGCGACGTCATTGCCATGATAGCCGCGGAGTCTCTTGAAGCCGCATATGAAGCGCGCGACAAGATATGCCTAAAGTTCGAACCGCTAAAGACGCTCTTTTCGCCCGAGGAGGCATTAAGGCCCGACGCGCCCATTATCCATCCGGAACGGGGAAGCAATATCTGTTGCCATTATTCTGTAAGGCATGGGGACGCGGAAAAGTGGTTCAAAAGCGGTGAAAAAACATGCCCCGAGCGTAGTCGAGCGGTTGTTCAAAGGGAGTACAGGACCCAGCACGTTGAGCACGCCTACATGGAGCCGGAGGGGTGCGTTGCCGTGGCAAATAACGACGATTCGGTGACCGTCAGAGGCGGCATGCAACACCCGTTCACGGCGCAGAGGTTCACTGCACGGGCAACTGGGCTTTCTCTAAATAAGGTGCAGATAATCCAGACAACTCTTGGCGGCGGCTTCGGCGGCAAAGACGATACCATATCCATCATCTGCGCCCGCGCGGCGATCATTGCCCTCAAACTGAAACGCCCCGTCAAGATAATCTACACGCGCGAAGAATCCGTGCGCGAAAGCTACAAGCGCCACCCTTTCCACGTGACGTTCAAGGGGGGCGTTCAGAACGACGGAAAACTTCAGGCCCTTGAGGTAAAGATAACCGCCGACGCCGGGGCGTACTGCTCCACATCGCCCTTTGTTATCTGGCGCCCTACCGTCCAGTGCACCGGTCCTTACATCTATCCCAACGTCAAGTGCAACTCGGACGCGGTCTATACCAACAACACCTTTACCGGCGCCATGCGCGGATTCGGAAGCCCCCAGATGAACTTTGCCATAGAATCCTTCATGGATGAAATGGCGGCCGAACTTAAGATGGACCCGATAGAGCTTCGCCGCAGAAACTTTTTCACGCAGGACTGCACAACCCACACCGGCCAAAAACTCGACAACCACAAGGTATCGATAGCGGAAGTGGTGGATATCTGCCTAAAAAAGATAGGCTGGAGCGAAAAGTTCGCAAAGTGTTCTCACGGAAAGCCCGACGAAGATGAAAATTACTACGGCATCGGCATCTGCTGTTCCTACCGGGGCGTCTCTTTGGGCCACGAAGGAAAGGACACATGTTCGGCCATCATTAAAGTAACTCCGGACGCGCTTGTTGAACTTGAGGTGGGCGTTGCGGAGAACGGTCAGGGGCTCAAAACCGTTATGGCAAGGATATGCGCCGAAGAGCTCAAAATACCTATCGACCGCATCATATATAAGGATGTCGATACACTCTCCGTCCCCGATTCCTGCCCAACCGTTGCCTCGCGCGGAACACTTGTCGGAGGCAACGCGGTAATAGACGCCTGCCGGCAGATAAAAGAAAAACTGCGTCCCTTTGCCGACATGGGGTTCGAAGGCGCGGTCTCCGCCTGCCACTCGATGAACATTCAACTTCACGCGCTTGGCGTCTGGAACGGCCCGCCCGTCTCGTGGACCGAAGAGACCGGCCAGGGAAACGCCTACTTCACCTACGTTTACGGATGCCAGGCGGTAGAGCTTGTCGTCGAGGGCAAAACAGGCAAGGTCCGCGTAAGAAAGATGGTCGGCGTTCACGACATGGGCAAGGCGATCAACCCGGAGATGGCGAGGGGGCAGATATACGGCGGAATGGTCATGGGAATGGGTTTTGCCCTGAAGGAAGAGATAATCCACAAGGAAGGCGTTATTGAGAACCTTAATTTCGATAAATATAAGATAGTGACATCCGGCGAAACTCCGGAGATGGAGGCCGTGATCGTTGAAAATACAGACCCTGCCGGCCCATGGGGGGCAAAGGCCCTCGGCGAACCTGTAAATGAGCTCATGGGCGGGGCCATTGCGAACGCGATATATTATGCAACCGGCGTAAGATTTAGAGAGCTGCCTATAACGGCGGAGAAGATCATTAAGGCAATGGCCAATGCAAAATGACCAATGATAAATGAATGATAAATGACAAATGGGCGCCTCTAAAAACCTGCTTGTTCTGTCATTGCGAGCCCCGAA
>PCWZ01000071.1:0-11254 GCA_002796305.1 Deltaproteobacteria bacterium CG11_big_fil_rev_8_21_14_0_20_49_13 | reverse complement strand
CGGCAATCTCTAAGCAACCACTTGATTTATGGAGATTGCTTCGGTCACTACGCTCCCTCGCAATGACACGCCAATGGGTTTTTAGAGGTGCCCAAATTTAAAATGCTCAGCTTCACATTTTGTCATTACTAATTTGTAATTCATTTTTCATTTATAATTGGTCATTTGACATTATTCTATGCGGATAACGATAAATAACAAAGAGTACGAGATACGAGATACGAAAGACGAGATACGTCTGATCGACCTCCTCCGCAACGAGCTCAAGCTCACCGGCACCAAACGTGGATGCGACATAGGACTTTGCGGAACCTGTACGGTGCTCGTTAACGGTCAGATAAAACGCGCCTGCAAGCTGAGGCTTAAACAGCTCAAAGAGGAAGATTCCATTCTAACTATAGAAGGCCTTGCGGAAGGCAACGAGCTCCACCCTATTCAGGAGGCATTTATAAAGGCAGATGCTATTCAATGCGGATTCTGTACTCCCGGAATGGTGTTGGCCACAAAGGCCCTTCTTGACAAGAGCCCGAAACCCTCCCGCGAAGAGATAAAGAAGGCCCTGCAGGGGAACTTGTGCCGCTGCACAGGCTACCAGCAGATATTCGAGGCGGTGGAACTGGCGGCAAAGAAGATGCGTTGTCGAGGGCGAAGAACCCCCGCCGCGTCATGATATATTGGATCCTTCGGGCTTTGCCCTCAGGATGACATAATTATGAAAGGTTTCGTTCTAATAACAGTTACCAAGACTTCCGGAAGCACGCCGCGCCACGCAGGTAGCAAGATGATCGTTAACTCCGACGGGAGCATAGCCGGAACGATAGGCGGCGGCGCACTCGAACATCAGGCAATAAAAGACGCTCTCGAAATCCTTGAAAGAGGCGAGCCCGTTACCAAACGCTATCCCTTGGGACCAATGCTCGGCCAGTGCTGCGGCGGCGAGACGGAACTTTTCTTCGAAGCATATAAAGAACCGAAACGCGTGGTAATATTTGGCGCCGGTCATGTTGCCGCAGAGCTCTCCCCTCTTCTCAAGAAGCTTGGATTTGGCATTACCCTCGTAGATGAACGAAGCGAACGACTCGAGAACCCGGCATTTCAGATCGTCGACGAAAAGGTGAACGAACTTCCCTGCGACGCCCTGAAAGGGATCGAATTTACAAGTGACCTCTATTTGATAGTCCTCACCCATCAGCACAAGCACGATGAAGAGATAGTGGCCTACTGCCTTGACAAGCTTTTCAAATATCTTGGCATGATAGGCTCAAGGACAAAATGGGAGAAGTTCAAGGCGCGTTACAAAGCGAAGGGTTCCACCGATGAACAGCTCGCGCGCGTAAGAACGCCCATCGGCCTTGACATCGGCAGTGAAACACCTTTTGAGATAGCGGTGAGTATAGTTGCAGAGCTGATTTCTTTCTGTCATTGCGAGCCCGAAGGGCGTGGCAATCTCCCGTAAATATTTTGACTCGCGGGGGTTTGCTTCGTACCGCTTCGCGTCCCTCGCAATGACATTCTTATGAAAAACATCCCCGCTATAATTCTTTCGGCAGGCGCCTCAAAACGAATGGGCTTTCCCAAGGCGCTCATCAAGGTTGAAGATCACACCCTTCTTGAAGATCAGATATCGCGTCTAAAAAAGGCGGGGTGCTCGCCCATATTCGTGGTGCTTGGGGCAAACGCACATGTCATTGCAAGCTTGCCCCGCGCTACGGGGCGGGCAAAGCAATCTCCAGAACACAATTGTGTAAGGGAGATCGCCACGTCCGCCAAGGGCGGACTCGCAATGACCGTCACCAACCGCAGATGGCGTCTGGGCCAGTTCTCATCTATTAAATGCGGCCTCCGCGCCCTTAAAAATATTTCCGGCGGCGCGATAATCCTCCCCGTCGACGTCCCATTCGTTCCGGCAAGCGTCATCAAAAAGATCCTGCACCACGCTTCACCCAAATATAGCGCTGTCATCCCAACCGCTCTGCGAGCGCGCGATAGCATGATTGCGCGATCGCGCGAGAAAGGCCATCCCATCTGGCTTTCACCGCATCTTATCAAGAAGGTCCTTCGGACATCTTCCAAGGCAGGAAGGCTCGATAGAATTTTGGGATTGGAAACCAAGATAGCTCTTGTTAGAACAACTTCCAAGGCGATACTGAATAACGTGAATTTTATTTCAGGTCTGAAATAAATCTCTTCAGGATAGTTCCCGCAACATGGACACGATAATCCTTTGTGGAACGGATGTCATTTATAGGTGCCGTCTCTTCTCTCGCCATTTTTACGGCCTTGTCTATCAGGTCACGGGTCAGCTTTTTTCCGGAAAGTAACAGCTCTGTCTTTGGGCACCTAATGGGCGTTGGGGCAACGCTCCCGTAAGCTATGATAAAATCGCCAGCGTTATTGTTCGGGCGAAGTCGAGAACCAACACATTGCGTCTCGACTCGTCTGCTGGAAGCGGACTCGCTCGAAGAATAATGACGAAAACAGGCGCATATCTTAGATATCGCCTGCGCCTTTCTGGTGCCTATCTTAACAAAACTCGCGCGTTCCCCCTTTATCCCCTTTTTTATAATGAACTTCGTTAATATCTCATCGCTCGCGGCGGCTGTCTTGCGGTAGCCTTTATAGAACTCGTTGAATGCGACCAGCCGGGCACCGCGAACGCTCGCAAGCTCCACCTCTGTTTCGTAGGCGATGAGCACAGGGAGTGTGTCTCCCGCAGGCGATGCGTTCATTACATTGCCGCCTATTGTGCCTCTGTTCTGTATCTGCGCGGCACCAACGGTCCGGCAGGCCTCTGCAAGCGCCGGAATGCATTTCAGGACCGCCTTATTTTCGTAGATCTCGGCGTGAGTCGCAAGCGCACCGATCTCCACCGAACAGTTGGCCTCTTTTATGCCGCCAAGCTCCTTGATACCCCAGATATTAATGACACCATCAGGGGATTTACCCAAGACCTTCCACTGGGAGACAATGTCCGTACCGCCGGCAAGGATAGGATAGCCGGTCTTTGAGAACAGTTTGAGAGCCTCTTTTAAACTATTTGGTGAGATGAATTGCATAAGGGCACCTCTATAAACCCATTGTTATGTCATTGCGAGGAGCGTCCAGCGACGAAGCAATCTCCATAAATCAAGTGTTTATGGGGGATTGCCGCGCCCCTTCGGGGCTCGCAATGACAGAGTGAGTAGTTTATAGAGGTGCCCATAATATTTTTCATTCCTCCCCTTTGTAAGGGGAGTCTAGACGGGGTAGTTGTCTACCTCCCCCATCCCCTCCTTACAAAGGAGGGGAATCATTTGACGCTCTCTATCGCCTCTATAATTTTTTTATACCCCGTGCATCTGCAGAGGTTGCCGGAAATACCTTCTACTATCTCCTTGCGGCTGGGCTTCTTATTCTTTTTGAGAAGCGCGAACCCCGCCATGACCATCCCCGGGATGCAAAATCCGCACTGCACGGCACCGTGCTTAACGAAAGACTTCTGCAACTTTTTTCCCAGTGGGACATTTTCGACACCTTCTATCGTCAGTATCCCGTCTCCATCACTCAATTGGCCGACAAGTATCAGGCAGGAATTTACAAGCCTGCCGTTCAAGGTAACCGAACATGCGCCGCACTCCCCTTCACCGCACCCCTCTTTTGTGCCGGTGAGCTTAAGGTCGTTGCGGAGAAGGTCGATCAGACGTGTCTCGTATCTCGTATCTCGTATCTCGTACTCTTTGTTATTTATCGTTATCTGCATAGAATAATGTCAAATGACCAATTATAAATGAAAAATGAATTACAAACTAGTAATGACAAAATGTGAAGCTGAGCATTTTAAATTTGTCATTTATCATTCATTTATCATTGGTCATTTTACATTTGCCATTGCCTTAATGATCTTCTCCGCCGTTATCGGCAGGTCGGTCATTCTCACTCCGCACGCATTATATATCGCATTGGCAATAGCCGGCGCACCGCCGTCCAACGGAAGTTCACCAAGGCCCTTTGCGCCGAAAGGCCCCCACGAGAAATTATCTTCTACGATCATCGTTTTGAACTCCGGCGCATCTTTCGCTGTCGGAATGATATATGTCTGAAAGCGGTTATTTAGCGGCAGACCCTTATCATATTTCATCTCCTCCAGAACCGCGTAGCCCATAGCCTGCAGGGTGCCGCCCTCAAGCTGCCCCTCGACCGACTGCGGATTTATGGCCTTTCCCACGTCATAAACAATGTGCATCTTATCTACCGTAACCTCCATCGTTTCGGCGTCGACGCTCACCTCTGCAACATTACACCCCCACGCAAAGGTCGGATAGGCGTCGCCATGAAACTTTTCATGGTCCCACTTTATGCCCGACGGCAGTTCATAATGTTTTTCGATGATGGCACCGGCGTTCTTTTTTATATAATCTTTCGCGCTAATGCGCCTATGCGCTGATACGCTGATGCGCTTCTTCAACTCCTCACAGCACCACAAGAGCACCTTTCCGATGACCATTGTCGTGCGCGAGGCAACGGTCGGGCCGGAATCGGGGACGATGGCCGTGTCCGGCGCTTCACATCTGACGTTCGCAACAGGCAGGCCAAGGCCATCGGCAACGATCTGCGGAAGTACCGAGTGAGACCCCTGTCCCATATCGGTGCAACCGGTAAGTATCGTTACATTTCCGTTCTTCTCGAGCCTTATGGCCGCCTTACTTTTCATGATGGCCTCGCCGCCACCTGTAAACCCGGCGCCGTGCATGAAGAGGGAGATGCCAACACCCTTTCTTTGCTGGCCTTTCTTGCCTTGCTGGCTTTGCTGGCAAAATTTTTCTTTAAACTTGCTCGAGGCCGCGGCCTTTTCTAGGCATTCCATTGCTCCGACGCTCTCTTTCAATATCTGGCCGGTCGCTGTTTCATCGCCCACCTTAAGGCAATTCTTCCTTCGTATCTCCAGCGGGGACATCTTAAGTCTTTCCGCAATAACATCCATATGTGATTCTATCGCGAAAAGCGTCTGCGGTGCCCCGAATCCTCGGAACGCACCGGTAGAAACCGTGTTGGTGGCATAACAGACCGCGGTCGCTCGGACACTTGGGCAACGATAAGGACCCCACGCATGCAAAAGCCCGCGCGCAAGCACCACCGGTGAAAGGGTCGTGTAGGCCCCGCCGTCAAAGGCGACATCGATCTCCATTCCTAAAAGTGTTCCGTCTTTTTTAACTGCGGTCTTGTGTCTGACTATCGATGGATGCCTCTTTGTGGTATAGAGTATATCTTCATTCCGGTCGTAGACCATCTTAACGGGGCGGCCCGACTTCTTTGCGAGAAGAACGCAGTAGCCTGCAAGGAGAGAAGGATAATCTTCCTTGCCTCCAAATGCGCCGCCCATAAGCGCCTGCCTCACATTTACCTTGTCGGCATCAACGCCCAAAAGCGTCTTCATCGCCTTCAACACATAATATGGACACTGAAGCGAACCCTGAAGTGTAAAACCGCCATCTTTTCTGGGGATAGCGACCATTCCTTGCGGCTCTAGATAGGCATGTTCATGGTAGCCCGTTCTGTATTCGCCTTCTATCACATGATCGGCCTTTTCAAGGGCGCCATCAAGATCGCCCTTCTCCACATTGTATCTGCAGATCTCGTTATTATCGTTATATATGATAGCCTTTTTGGAACGCGCCTCTTCTATTGTGAAGACCGCAGGGAATTCTTCGTATTGGACCTTTACGTATTTCCTGGCCTCTTCGGCAAGTTCTTTTGTTTCGGCGGCGATAAGAAGAACGGCCTCACCGGCGTGATTGACGACATCTTCCACAAGGAACTGCTGGTCGTCCTTGATAAGGGTAACGATATTCTTTCCAGGGATGTCGTTATGATCGGCGATGGTCACCTTTGACCAGTCGAATGAAGGATCAAGTGTGATAGTTCTGACGCGCCCTCGAGGAATGGTTGCCCTTACAACAATGCCGAATAAAAGATCGGGGTAACAGATATCATCTATATACCGCGCCTTACCCGTAACCTTTTCAAAGGCATCGAATCTTGGAAGGCTCTTTCCAACGACATTTGGCATGCACGCCACTTTACAGCCTTAGCCTTCCTGCGCGCAATATATTTTTTACAAAATGGTTATCGCCCGACAGCCTCTACCCTCACCTTTGCAACGCCTTTTTTGACATAGTCGAGCTTTTTGGCGGCGGCCAGCGAAAGGTCGATGACCCTGTGGGTCCATTTTGCGGGGCCGCGGTCGTTTATTCGAACTTTGCATGACCTGCCGTTGTCAAGGTTCGTAACCTTGACCATCGTGTTGAAAGGAAGGGTTCTATGCGCTGCCGTCATTTGTTTGGGATCATACCTCTCGCCGTTGGCGGTCTTCATCCCCTTCATCCTCCAGCCATACCACGAGGCTTCACCGACCTCGTTATAATGTTTGTGCCCGGCGTGCCTTGCCGGCTTCTTTCCGCAGGCCGCAAGCGCCACCAGAAAAATAAGCACGAATACAAACTTTTTGTTAGACAATGACATCGCCGATAAGTATATACACGAAATACAGAATATGCCCAACTAACAAGTCCGTCTACGCTCTTAATGAGCTTCGGCGGGCATAAGATGGAGGCAAAACCATGACGACAGCCAGGTTTATTTATGATAGCCCGTTAAAAAATATCGATCTTTATTATGCAACCAGGTTTCTTGCACACGACCCCGTTGCTTTTTTTGAATTCAAGGGCAAAAAGCATTTAGTGCTAGATGCACTTGAGATAGATCGCGCAAAAAAACAATCTATCGCTGATAAGGTTTTACTGGCCTCCGATTACGATAAGGACTTTGAGATCAGAAAAGGGAATGTTATCGCAATTATGGATGTAATATTCAAAAAACTTGGCATTAAAAACCTTGAGGTCCCATATAACTTTCCTTTAGCCGTGGCAAATGCTTTTAAGACAAAAAAATACAAGATGACTATAGGTCCTAGTCCATTCTATCCTGATCGTGTACAAAAAAAGCCTCTGGAAAAAAAGGCGATACTTGAGGCACAAAAGAAAGTATTCAAATTAATGGCCCTTTCAGAAAACGTCATTCGACAATCTAAAGTGAAAAATGGCGGGTTATATTTTAAAGGTAAAACGCTAACTTCCGAACTGCTTAAAGAAATATTACAAATCGAGGCCATTCAACTGGGTCTTGAGATGAAAAATGCTATTATTGTGGCATGTGGAAAACATGCCATAGATCCTCATGATGAAGGAAGTGGCCCAATTAAACAGGGTCAAGCAATAATAGTAGACATATTTCCGATGTCCAGCAAGACACTGTTCTATGGTGATGCAACACGCACATTCTGCAAGGGAACGGCTCCTATTGCACTCAAAAGAATGTATGCAGTTGTAAAATATGCACAGGAAATGGCCATTGGCATGATACGTGCTGGAATAAATGGTAGATCAATCCACGAAAAAATAGTTGAATGTTTCGATTTAAAAGGGTATAAAACCGGCGAAATGGATGGTCGCCAGCAAGGTTTCATTCATTCCACGGGTCACGGCATAGGACTTGAATTGCATGAATATCCACCTTCCATTGGAACCAAAGATTGTATCCTAAAATCAGGATTTACCACAAGTGTCGAACCTGGCCTTTACTACAAAAAAATTGGAGGAGTTAGAATCGAAGACCTCGTCTATGTCACAAAGACCGGTTGTGAAGTGCTCGGTTATTATCCCAAACATCTGGAAATACCATAATTTTGTGTTCGCATTTCCAGACACGCGATTCGGAAAAGCGAACACTCTTCGTCCCGATTTTGGAACAGAAAATCTTTTCATAAAAAAGTTGGCAACTATCAAAGAAGTTACGGACGCCGGAGCAATAGGTATCATCCCCAAACCGCCTACATCCGAGGCGTTCAAAAGGATATTATAACCCCCGCAGTATCTAGTCCTTTTTCCTATTATAATCTTGAAAGGCGTCCGACGCCTTTTTGGGGAGCTCACCATGTTTATAACGTATAATGTTTGACAATTGCGGTTAATATAATGTAAATTGTCCCGCGGTGAGAGAATTCAACAAGAAGATTCTGGAGGACAATAGTATGAAGCGATATTTAAAGATTTTTTTGCTTGTTACGGTATCTCTATCGATCCTTTCCTGTTCGGCTACCACGACCAGCCGCTCTTTTAAGGAACAGTGGCGCGATTCAATGACAACTTCAAGGGTTAAGTGGAAACTCGCGCGCGACAACGATGTCAGCTCCAGCAATATTGACGTTCAGACATGGCGTGGCGTTGTTACGATGGTAGGCCATGTAAAAAATATCGAGGAAAAGGCCAGGGCCGAACTGGTGGCAATGGATGTGCAGGGAGTGACGGGCGTTAAGAACTATATCGAGGTGGCGGGAGAGGACTCCGCACAAACGTTCGCGAAAGACACGGTCATCGAGGAGAAGCCGCTTGTAGATACCGTGCAACCCGCGAAGGAAGCTCCCAAAAAGATCGCCAACAAAAAGATAACCCCAAAGGCCGTTTCAAAAGATGCAAAAGATGAAATGAAGCTCGTTGTCGCCGCAAAGAAGGAGATGAAAGAGGACCTTTTTGTTGAGCCCGCCGCAGGCAAACGTCAGAACGGCGTTTCTTACGAGATAAGCAAGGAGTTCGCCCAGTCGGGCATCGATACCGAAATGCCGCCCGAAGAAGATATAACCAGGCAGGCGCTGGAAGAATTGAAAGCACTTAAAGCGAGAAAAGGAAAATAAAACGGCCCGTATATAGTATTTCAACTTTTTATTCGTACGAAGTGCGAAATAAAAAGCTAGAAGTACTTATGGTTTTTAACAAAAATGCTCCCAACCAAAAGTTAAAACACCATATACGGCAGGATCAGGAGAAGTCATGAAAAAGATCGTAATGTTATTGCTGGCTCTGGCTATATCTTCTAGCGCATTCGCCAAAACCACCTATATCTACACCAACAGGCGCATGAACTTTGTGAAATTCGAGAGCGTGAAGGAGAAGGTGGCCAAGGAACTTGCTCTCACTCAGCCTGTAACAATGTCGGAAGAGCAGATGCGCGGTATCCTTAATAATATCAAATTATCACGCACATTTCTCATTAAGAAAGAGGCCGAGACTCAGGACGTTTTTGACGAACAGGCCGTTAATTTTCTCGCCCCGAAGCTGGTCGAGGCGCTGAACATGGTCACCGACAGGGATGTTATATCCTTTTCATATCTTTCAAAGAACCCTGTCTTTATCATCAGGAACGACAGGATAACGATCGCAAGGATGTGGGCGAGCGATAACAGGCTTCATATAGTATTTGAAAAGCTCTGCGCCCTCATGACCGGCGATTACGACAAGCGTGGCGATGACAGTAGGCTTATCTCCAAATCAAGAGGACTCCGGGTCTCTCTCGAGCTGAGGGACGGAATAGATTACGGGAACACAAGGGACGAGATAATAGTGGATCTTGCCCACGACTTCACCAAGCCCGCAACGGGCATAGCCGATGCAGAAACCACCGGTGAACAGACACCTGCCGAGACCTCAAAGACGGGTAAAAATGGAGCCGAAAAAGCTAAGACTCAGATCCAGGCCCCTGCAAAACCGGTGACAGTAAGAGATCGCCTAAAGGAGCTCGAAGAGCTCAAAGCCGACGGTCTTATAACCGACAAGGAATACAAAAAGAAAAAGCAGGATATTCTGAAGGGTCTGTGATCTGTACTAATTCCGACCTAATCTTACAATCAGACAAATCTGTTGACACATGATCTTACAGTCGGCGGACTTTATGTCAAGTTGGGCGGGAAGATCAGCGAGCGTAGAGATAAACAAGCGTCCCTGCGCCGAGGAGCCAGCAATAGACTCCGAACCAGTGAAACTTGCCTTTCTGAATTATAGAAAGAAGCCATTTGATGGAAAGATAGGCAACTGCAAAAGATACCACTGTTCCGATGATAATCTGCGGCAACCCTTCCCTTGGGAACGCTATGACATCCTTGGCATCAAGGACCGCTCCTCCAAGAATTGCCGGTATCGCCATCAGAAAAGAGAATCTGGCGGCCATTTTGCCGTCGAGCTTTAGGAACATTCCCATCGACATCGTGGAACCCGAACGGGAAACTCCGGGGATTATCGCAACGGCCTGGGCACAGCCGATGAGCAATGACCTGAGCCAGGATATAGAACCGAACGCGGGGGATCCTTCGCTACCGCTCAGGATGACAGAAGGTCTTATATACTTCGTGCACCAGAGGAACGTGCCGGTAAAGAGCCACGCATATCCAACAACAGCAACGGATGAAAACATCGCCTCGATAGAATTTTTGAATCCGAAACCCATTACCACTGCAGGGATGGTCGCCAAGACCACAAGCCAAAATAACCGCCACGCCCTGCCCATAAGGACATCTATTATATCTCTTCTGAATACCACAAGAACGGCGCACAGAGTCCCGACATGAAGGGCGACATCGAACGCCAATATAATGCCGTTCTCCGCCTTCCAGCCGAATATCTGCTGAACAAGAACAAGGTGACCTGAACTTGAGACTGGGAGAAACTCCGTTATCCCCTGCAAGGCGCCGAGAAGTACCGCTTGAAATATAGTTATCATTTGAAATACCCCCTTATCGTCTCAACAAGGGTCTTTCCCTCAAAAGGCTTCACTATGAAGCCGTCGCCGCCGGCCTCTATCCCCTTTTTCTTGTCAATATCCTGCCCCTTGGCGCTTAAGAACACGATAGGGATATCTTTAATGTCCTTATCGTTCTTCATGAGCCTGCAGGCCTGATACCCGTCCATACGCGGCATCATAATATCGAGCAGGATAAGGTCCGGCTTCTCCACCTTGGCCAGCTCTATCCCCTCAAGGCCGTCCTTGGCGGTGCAGATATCCATATCGGAGGCCTCTATCCTGTACCTAAGCGCCTCTATAAGGTCCGACTCGTCATCCACCACAAGAACTTTCTTTTTGTCTCCCATATCTCCTCCTTCAGTTGAATGTCATCCTGAGTGAAACGAAGGATCCCGCAGAATGGCACAATTTATCATTTTCCCAAAAGTTCTCCCACGCTCCGGAGGAGCTTTTCCATTATATCGCCGACCCATGGCTGGATTCCCGCTTTCGCGGGGATGACATATTTGTTCTTCGTGTTCACTTTTCTTTCCATAATACCTTCAGGGCACTTCTATAAACTACTCACGCTGTCATTGCGAGCCCCGAAGGGGCGCGGCAATCCCCCATAAACACTTGATTTATGGAGATTGCTTCGTCGCTGGACGCT
>PCWZ01000070.1:12943-18380 GCA_002796305.1 Deltaproteobacteria bacterium CG11_big_fil_rev_8_21_14_0_20_49_13 | reverse complement strand
TTTGCCGTCAGCCACCTCGCTAAAAACTAGAATTTGGGTGAGTAGTTACTACCTATTTTAGGGGGGGGTAATTCTATTGTAATATCAAAAGGTTATGGATAAATTTTATTGTGCAGACGAGTCAGTGCGGGGGCCTTCGGGGTCATTTTGCTTTTAGCACCGTCAAGAACGCCTCTTGAGGGATCTCGACCACGCCGACCATCTTCATCCGCTTTTTGCCTTCTTTCTGCTTCTCTAGGAGCTTGCGTTTGCGGGTAACGTCGCCGCCGTAACACTTAGCTGTAACGTTCTTACGAAGCGGCTTAACGGTCTCGCGTGCAATAGGCTTGTTTCCCACCGCCGCCTGAATGGCGACCTCATATTGCTGGCGAGGAATGACCCTGCGAAGTTTACCCGCAATATCGCGCCCCCTTGCATATGCCTGGTCCCTGTGAACGATGACAGAGAGGGCATCTACATGATCACCGTTTATCAAGATGTTCAATTTAACAAGCTTGCCTTCGCGATAACCGTGAAGCTTGTAATCAAGCGAGGCAAAGCCCTTGCTGCATGCCTTAAGCCTGTCGTGAAAATCCGATATCAGCTCCTGAAAAGGCAGAAGATACTGGACCCTCACCCGCTCCTTTGTGAGGTACTCCATGTTCTGCTGTTCACCGCGCTTCTCCTGACAGAGCTGAATGATCGCTCCAAGATATTCCGATGGGGCGATCAGATTCACCATTGCATAAGGTTCTTCTATCACTTCTATAAGCTGGGTTTCCGGAAAATCGGCCGGGTTGGAGACGGTCTTAATGGCCCCGTCGGTCGTCATCACCTGATATCCGACCGTCGGCGCCGTGCAGATAAGCTCCAGATTATATTCGCGCTCAAGCCTCTCCATGATGACCTCAAGATGGAGCGAGCCTAAGAATCCGCATCTAAAACCAAAACCGAGCGCCATCGAAGTTTCGGGCTCATAGGTGAAAGATGAATCGTTAAGTTTTAATTTTAGAAGGGCGTCGCGAAGTTCGTCGTACTGCCCCGAATCGGTAGGATAGATGCCGGCAAAGACGATCGGTTTTATCTCTTTAAAACCGGGGAGCGCGTGACTCGCCGGCGCATCTTTAAGCGTTATAGTATCGCCTATCTTTGTATCGCGGACCTCGCGGATCCCCGCCACAAGGTAACCGACATCCCCAGCCTCAAGAATATCGACTTCGACCGAACGCGGGGCAAAGATGCCAAGCTTCAATACCTCATAGGTCTTGTCGGCGTTCATCATCAGTATCTGATCGCCCTTTTTTATCTTTCCGTCTACCACCCTCATGAGACAAACGACGCCCTGATAACTATCGAACCAGCTGTCTATTAGAAGGGCTCTAAGCGGCGCCTCGTTCCTTCCCCTTGGAGGAGGAAGAAACTGGACAATCCTCTCCAATATTTCCGCCACTCCCTCACCGGTCTTGGCGCTGGCAGGAACAGAATGTGATGCGTCGATGCCAAAGACATCTTCTATCTGCCTGACGGCTGAATCTATGTCGGCTCCGGGAAGGTCTATCTTGTTGATGACAGGGACGAGCTCCAACTTGTGGTCAAGCGCCTCGAACGCGTTGGCAACGGTCTGAGCCTGGATCCCCTGCGTGGCGTCGACTACCAAAAGCGCCCCTTCGCATGCAGCAAGAGAGCGGGAGACTTCATAACGAAAGTCGACATGCCCCGGCGTATCGATGAGATTTAGTTCGTAGGTCTTGCCATCCTTGGCCTTATAATTGAGTCTAACTGTCTGCGCCTTGATGGTGATCCCCCTCTCGCGCTCAAGCTCCATGTTATCGAGGAACTGGTCCTTTTTCTCGCGCAGAGAGATAGAACCTGTCGCTTCCAGAAGTCTGTCCGCCAGGGTGGACTTTCCGTGATCAACGTGAGCTATAATGCAAAAATTTCGGATCAGATCACTGTTCATTTAAGACAACGATTGCCTCAACACCTTCGTTACCCTTGAACTTCTCGAGGTATGTTTGAGCATCTTCCTTTGTGGGAAATCCGCCGATACGGACCCTGTACCATCTGCCCCTGTCCGGGATATCGGCTATCATCATAAAAGAGGGGTAACCCCTGCCACGCCAGCTCTCGACCTTGGAATTGGCTTCCTGCATGTTGGGGTATGAGCCTACCTGTATGGAGTACTGAGCTCCGGCAGACGATTTGATCTTTATGGCACCCGACTCCCCCTGTTCTAGGGGTGCCGCCGGAGCCTGAAGAGCAGCTTGTGCGGGCTGTGGCTCCGGCGTGGGTATCACAGACGACGCCTGGGCCTGCTCCGCATTAAGAGCATCCATGGCCGCCTGCATTGCCGCCTGCTGCTGCTGGATGGTGCTCTGGGGTAATGCCGTCTGCTGCTGGGGTTCCGAGACTACAGGACTGTTGGCCTGCTTATCAAGCAATTCTTTAACTTTACCCTTTAAACTATTGTTACCGCTCCCTTTTAACGCATCCCTAGCCATCGCCTGAAGTTCAAGATCCTGTATGGCCTGCTGGGAAACGGTTGGGGTTGCAGTAGAGGAGGCTTGCCCCCCATTTCCACCTGTTGAAACTATTTCAGTAACCACAGACCTCTGATCGTCGGCCGTGTCTATCTTGAGATAGCTTGTGCCGTACTTGGCCCCTAAGTAGAACACAAATGCAAGAGTTGCCACTTCGAGGACCAGTATCGTGAAGAACTGGCCAAATGTGAACTTGCAGAAATATTGGAGGTCAGGTTCTCTTTCTTCCTGAATATTCTTATAATCGTTGATCATATTTCGTACTCTCGTACTCTCGTGCTATCGTGCTATCGTGCTCTCGTAAATGAGGCGAAGTCGGAAATCGGAAGTCTGATGTCCGACTTCTGTCTTCTGCCTGACAACTTCCCTAATCCATTCTGTCAGGCGCGCTCAAACCGAGCACGTTAAGTCCATTTTTTAACACAATCTGGATATTTTTCAATAAATAACATTTGGCCGAGGTCATTTTAATATCTTCGGAAAGAAATCTGTAAGAACTCTCCTTCTTTCCCTTTGTGTAATAGCTCTGGAACTTTCGGGCAAGGTCTAGGAGGTAATAGGTTATCCGGTGGGGCTCAAGCTTTCTCGCCGCCTCCTCTATTACTGCAGGATACTCGCCCAGGAACATGGCTATCTCCATCTCTTCCGGGAGAGTCAGAGGTTCAAGATCGGTATCTTTTGAGAGCTTCAACTTCATGCCTGTCTCTTTGGCCTTTTCAAAAACGCTCGAGATCCTCGCGTGCGCATATTGAATATAATAGACCGGATTATCCATGCTCTGTGATGTGGCAAGATCGATATCGAAATCGAGCTGGGCATCGTGAGAGCGCATGAGAAAGAAATATCTGCAGACATCCCTTCCTACCTCGTCAAGAAGGGTCCTTAATGTTTCGTATTGAGCAGAACGTGTCGACATCGATACAAGCTGGCCGCCCTTTATGAGGTTGACGAGCTGTATAAGGACGGCGTCGAACTTTTTGGGGTCATGTCCCATCGCCTCTATTGCCGCCTTCATCCTGGGGACATGGCCGGCATGATCGGCACCCCATATATCTATCACACGGTCAAACCCTCTGTCGAACTTATCCTTGTGATATGCGATGTCGGCGGCAAAATAGGTATAGAACCCATCGCTCTTCTTGAGGACGCGGTCCTTTTCGTCGCCGAACTTGGTGGAGAGGAACCAGATGGCCCCTTCCCTGTCCTCGACAAAACCCCTCTTTCGCAGGAATTCGACCGCATTCTCTACCTTGCCGTGTTTGTGAAGCTCCGATTCGTTGAAATAGACGTCGTGCCCCACACCGCAATCGGAAAGGTCCTTCACTATCTCATCGTGTATCTTTCTCCCGGCATACTGGCCGAAGAATAGGATCACGTCATTTTCGGAGTTGACCGTCATTGCGAGGCCAACGGCCGAGGCAATCTCCTGCATCCATTTATATTCACTGGATTGCTTCGCTTTCGCTCGCAATGATAAAATCTCCTTTGCGATATCCTTTATATACTCGCCCTGATAGCAATTCTCAGGGAACTCTATCTTCTCTCCTTCAAGCTCTTTTATACGGAGAAGTACCGACCTACCTAGCGTCTGCATCTGAACGCCGGCGTCGTTAAGGTAATATTCTTTTGTGACCTGGAACCCGGCCGCCGCAAGAAGACGCGCAAGCGTATCGCCGTAGACAGCGCCTCGCCCATGACCTACATGCAAAGGCCCCGTGGGATTGGCGCTGACGAACTCCACCTGAACCTTCCTGCCGTCCCCGATCTTAAGCGTGCCATACTTCTCTCCGCCGTCATAGACCTTGTGAAGTATGCTCAATGAGAGTTTTGGGTTTATCTTAAAGTTTATGAATCCGGGACCTGCGATAGATACCGAAAGAAGCTCGTCGCCCGGGGTCTTGATCACGGATATTATCTCCTCCGCTATCTTTCTGGGGGACTTCCCTTCAGGCTTTGCAAGCAACATCGAAACGTTCGTTGAAAGGTCGCCGTGCTCCGGATTCTTGGGAGTTTCAAGGTTGACCGCAGGCATCTCGGCAAGCGCCAAAGCGCCTCTCTTCTTGCACGCAAGAAGCGCCTGTTCAATTATCTGCTTTATCTGATGCACAATATAAAATCCCTCTCCTTAAATTATTTGATCTTCTTTCCAGCCTTCAACATCTTCCTATCTTCATTTTCAAGCCTGCGAGCTACTTTTTTGACATCTTCCGCTGGTGGCAGTGATTCTGGCCGTACTCCACGTTCAATAAGTATTTTGCGTACTGCCACATTGTTATCAACATGCTCTTGCGATATCAGTGTGTCAGGGCAATATCATCGATCTTTCTCTCACTTCCAGAACCTAGCGAGACCATTTTGTTGATGTCAACAAAATGGTCAGAGATCTTGCTACCAGCATTTTCGCAGGCACTCTTGGCCTTATCAGTGACCTTTGTAAAGTTTCTCCATTCCGTATAGCCAAAGATATCCTGCAATTCGCGAGCGCTCCAGCATTCGACATTTTCCAATAAATAACGAGCCTGCTCAAATTTCTGGAACAGCTCTCCAATAAGTTCTTTTTTTCATTTTGCGCCTCTGCTCTAAACTCGCCGGAAACAATATCACCGCACCCTGTTTTTACAAGATAAAAAACTCCACCCATCTTGCTCGCCCCGCTGGAAACGCAAGGTTACGAAAGATGGGTGGATTACTGCGCTCTTCGGTTCGCCATATGCAATGACAAACCAGGATGACAGGTCTGGACTCCCCTCAAGCACGCTCTTAGATTCCGTAAAATCTAAAAATCTGGCTTAAAGCTTTTTTACTCCACTTTAGGAAGTGCTGGGGCCACGCACAACGGAAACCATCGTTGTTGTTGCAGTTAGTAGGGTTGTCGTTGTTGCGATTGGCCGCACGGTTGTTCCACTTGTGGTTGTTCC
>PCWZ01000070.1:0-12922 GCA_002796305.1 Deltaproteobacteria bacterium CG11_big_fil_rev_8_21_14_0_20_49_13 | reverse complement strand
TTCAACTTCTTATTCGTATGCCAGTGCGAATAAGAAGTTAGAAATACTTATAGTTTTTAACAAAGGTATTACTAACCAAAGGTTAAAATACTATAAATACCACTTCAGGAATAATCATATCCCTTAGCCGTACTGTATCCGCATGCTTTGCATGGCCAATCCATGACCGGATCGATTGTATAATGTGGCTCCATTCCATCGCCCCATTTCCATATGCGATCTGAAATCTTTTCAGCCGTTGTTTAAACTTAATAACATTGCTTCCTTTTAGCCGCCTTCGGTCTTTGGAAACAACCAAACCCAGGAACGGAATACCCTTGCCTGTCCTGAAAATTCGGCACTTGTTTTCGTGAAGCAAAAGCCGCAGTCGTTCAAGGTAGCGTTGAACTTCCGTCTTCACATGCCAGAGGAAATCCTTGTTGTCATGGAGAATCATCAAATCATCCATATAACGGACATAGTAACAACATCTTAATCGCTCCTTGATAAAATGGTCTAACCCGCTAAGATAAATATTTGCAAAGAACTGGGAAGTCAAATTACCAATAGGAATGCCTAAAGATAGAGAATAAAATCATATGCCTTGGTTATGATTTGAGGTTCGTTATTCATGCGGAAAAGTGTAAAAGAAAAAAGGTTACAAGGTTACATTACTTTTTGGAGTCCTGGGGCCACGCACAACGGAAACCAACGTAGAAGCCGCAGTAAGAAGGGTGGCCGTAGTAGCGAGAGGCCGCACGGTAGTACCACTCGAGGTTGAGCCAGGAACCACCACGAAAAACTTCCTGTTGACTATTGGTATCTGTGCGGGTTATAAGGATCAACTGACGGCATACGGCTATAGAAGTCTTGATCGTATGCATCCAATGCGCTCTCCCATACGTTTCCCGCTAGATCACAAACACCAAAGGAGTTTGTCCTTTCATCATTCGGTCCGCATACGGGCTGGGTTGTCCTGTAACCGTTGTCGTAAATAATGGCCTTATCTATTGGCGTGCCGTATGGAGCAACACCGTCAACGCCTTTCATTGCGCGTTCTAACTGCGCCTCCGTAGGCAGATCACCGCCTTGCGCCTGACAATATGCCCTTTTTTCATTATATGTAAGACCAACTACAGGAAAATCATCGCTCCTTTGATTCTCCGTGTAAGGGGGCAATTCATTTCCAGTTACAACCTCTGTTGTTAAACTACTGCACTGATAATCCACAAAAACATGCGCGGCTCGTTTGCGCAATGCATCGGCAGATTCTCCTGGATTTCCAGCAACCGTTCTGTGTGTTTGTCCCTTGCCACAACCTGAAAGGACTGCTGTCAATTGACCTCCCTCCGTCTGCCCAAGAAATTTGCGATAGTCACCGATGGTAACCTCATGCTTGCCGAGCAAAAAACCGGAAACGGTAACAACTTTTGTCGGTCTTTCATCGGTATCACCCATATCAGAACCCATTATAAATGCTCCGCCAATGATCTCACACTTGTCATTTACACATGCCATAATATTCTCCTCCTGTTATTTGACCTTGCAACTTCTAACATTATTATCGTCACATCTTCAAGAAAGTTGCTAACTATCTAAGATGTTGCATGACTATTTCTTTTGTCCGACTATAACTACCTTCAATTTGTCGGGATGCAAATATTTTTTGGCCACCTTGTTGACATCATCGAGCGTCGTTCTTTCTATCGCCTTCTTGTATATTTCAATGTAGTTCTCAGGATAGCCGAAATATGCGAACCTTGCGGTCGAACTTGCGATATTAAATGGCGTCTCATATTCAAAGACGAGGTTGTTAAGAATGCCGGTCTTCACCCTTTTCAGCTCCTCTTTTATGGCCCCATTTTCATGGAGTTTCTGGAGCTCCGATATTATTGTCTCGATAGCCTTTTCGGTCGTCTGGTTCCTGGTCTTTGCATGCATCTGAAAAATGCCGGGGGCGCCATCGGGTCCGAACGTGTAGGCCGACCAGACCTCATAGGCAAGTCCACCCTTTACCCTTACAGCGTCCATCAACCGGTTCGAAAAGGAACTGGAACCTCCCAAGATGTCGTTCATCAGGACAAGAGCGTATTTGTCCGTGTTATCCCTTGTGGAGCCCAGATGTCCGATATCTATCGCCGACTGGGTGAACTTTTTAGAGATGAACTTCTCCTTCGGAGAATCGGTTGCAGTGACCTTCGGCATGCTCAAAGCCGGAAGTTCCCTTTTGGGATATTTATTTGCGAAGGCCTCCAGTTTTTTTATCAGCTCGGCCTTGTTAAAATCACCGGCCACCGCAAGTATCATCCTGTCGGGCGAGAAGAACTCGTTATAAAAAGATCCCACATCGTTCTTAGATACCTTTTTAACGCCGGAAGGCTTAGGGATAACGCCCCACGGGCTTTCCGCTCCATAAACAAGCTCCCTGAAATTACGGTGGGCTATGGGACCCGAGACCTCCATCTCGCGCTTAAGCCCGTCTACTACCCGTTTTTTAACGACCGTCAAAATATCATTGTCGAAGGCGGGGTCAAAAAGCATCTCAAAGAAGATGCCAAGTATATTGTCGGTCTCTTTTGAAAGCCCGGCAAATGCTCCTTCGAACGATTCCTGTGTGGCGGAAAATGTTATATCGATGGCATGCTCATCCAGGAACTCGCGGACCTTTTCGGGACTTTTATCTATCGTTCCGCCCTCTTTTATAAGTTGCATCATTACAGAGGCAAGGGCCGATCTTTTGATATCCGCGTAAACTCCGCCGCCTTTAACGATAAGGAGCCCTTGTATGGTTGGAATGACCTTATCTTCCAGGAGATAGCACTTCATCCCGTTGGAAAGGGTTACAGGCTTTATCGCGCTCGGGGTGAACGATCTGGCAGGCGCCTTTGAAAGCTCGGCGATCCTGTTCCCCGCGTGTAGGGATAAAGGCAGCAATAAAAATATCGATATTAATATTCTTCTCATAAGGTTCACTTGACCAGCTCGGCGATGGTCATGTTCTCTTTATTAAGATATTTCTTGGCTGTTTTGATGATATCTTCGGCCGTCACTTTATTGATAACATCCAGATGGCGCGTAACGTAGCGCCAGTCACCGGCCACCATTTGGAAGAAGGCGAGGGTCTGGGCTATCCCCTCGTTACCCTTCATCTGAAACACAAAGTCCTTCGCCGCATTGTTACGGGCCTTTGAAAGTTCGCTCTCGGTGACAGGTTCGGTCTTCAGCCTCTCAAGTTCGGCCACGATCACATTTGTCACCTCATCATATGAAAAGCCCTTCGCAGGTTCGGTGGTGATAACAAAGAGGTCGTCAAGCCTTGCGCCCGGATATGAAGAATCACATGCAACTCCCTGGACCATCTTCTTCTCATACACGAGCTCCTTATTGAGGCGTGAGTTCTCTCCGTAGCAAAGGATATATGATATCACGTCGAAGACATCGTCGTCCGGGGAAGGAAGCGTAGGCTTATGAAAAGCGAGCATAAGCCTTGGAGAGGCGTCGAAATGGACCCTAACCTTTCTCTCCTCCGTCTGAACGGGTTCAGCGCTGAACTTTTCGGGAGGATTCTTCCCCCTTGGCATATCGCCGAAATATTCGAAAATGAGGCCCTTTGTCCTTTCTATGTCGATGTCGCCCACTATCGCCCCGGTCATTCTCTCCGGAACATAATATTTCTTTCTAAATGTCTCCAGGTCCTTTGCCTTAAGGTTAGCAACGTCGAGCTTCATGCCTATGGTGGGCCATTTGTAAGGACTCTCTTTGAACGCCGTCCTAAGGAGATCCGCGTCCATTTTGCGAATAGGATTGTTCTCGATCTTTCCGACGAGCTCTTCTAGAACCACATCCCTCTCTTTTTCAAAATCCATCATGGTGGGATGTTTTATCATCTCGGAGTTAAGATATATCCATAGAGGAAGTTTGCTCGCAGGCATCTTTGCGTGATACGCGGTCGTGTCCTTTGAAGTATAAGCGTTAAGGTTAGAGGCGCCGTTGGTGACAAAGGCGTCCCAGATCTCTTCGGGCTTGATGTTGTCCGTCCCCTTGAACGCCATGTGCTCGAACATGTGCGCAAGGCCGGTCCTTCCTGCCTCTTCTTCGATACTTCCGACCCTTATCTGAACGACACCGGCAAATACCGGGGCACCCGCGCGCCTCATGAGGAGCCACTGCATTCCGTTGGGAAGTTTATATTCAACAACGTTTTTTTCTATCCCTAACGACGATGCATGAACGGCAAATCTAGGGGCAAGAAGTGTCAGCAGGACCAGACATATAAGATATGTTCTTTTTTGCATATAGAGGCGGTCTTTTAACAAAAAACACAATTATTTTCAACATAAACCACCGGTCACGGAGCAAATAGGTCAAAACCCTACCCAGATCCATAAGTTGAAAATTGGCCGTAAAATTTATCTTCAACTCTTGTCATATTTGCTCCGTGACCGGTGGTTATACACATTTTTAATCTTATTGTTTGAATTATTACAATTAAGAAATAATTAACATAAATTTACTTGACAACTTATATAGTTATATATAGAGCTTATATATAAGTTATACATAATTAAGGCATAATTAATGGGGGAGTTATGCTACTAAATCGTCATCTGATGAGGCTTTGCCATGCAATACTCAACGACACTGTCAACAGTGAAAATTTCGGCAATATGCTGGTTGAGGCCGGCGTCAGGCTCGAGGAAAAAGAGTGGGATGTCCCGAACAAACTCCTCGAAAAATCCGAAGAGATCAAGAATGCGGTTGGTGGAAAAGACAGAAAAACGGTACATTGATCCGATATTTTCCGACAGTTGGCCGGGATGAAAACTGAGTCGAGAAGATGAAAATTTCATCTCCGTCGCCTTCTGATTCCTTGCAAACTTCGCCCTGTTTGCAGTTAATGCTACTTGCATATTTTTTCCCCTTTATATTGTAACGTTGTATTCAGAAAATATTCTCCCCCACAGCTCATTGACACCTCTTCCGGTTTGATGCAGGCTGGGTTTAGATTTGACTGGTCGCTCCCCTGATTCATATGGACGCAGTGTTCACCGGCCTCGCATTCGTCTGAGACGTGGCAATTTGTAAAACCGGCGTGGCGCGCCGGCCCCCGAAGGGAGAGCCGGTGCGCGTGCGTGGATAACTACTTGCCTTGTCCCGCAAATGACCCGCTCGATCGGGAGAAGAGCCATATAAACTATCTCTCAGTCAACGTTGGGACAGTAGCGATAACGTCTAATGGGCTATAAGTTTTAGATCCGCAT
Organism: Deltaproteobacteria bacterium CG11_big_fil_rev_8_21_14_0_20_49_13; assembly: GCA_002796305.1. Classification (NCBI taxonomy): domain Bacteria; class Deltaproteobacteria; species Deltaproteobacteria bacterium CG11_big_fil_rev_8_21_14_0_20_49_13. The sequence continues at coordinate 7,682 of PCWZ01000070.1, read as the reverse complement.
TCTCAAAGAGCCCTTCATGAAGAAAAGCCCTAATGTTCGTGGGGATCAAATGACAATTCCCGGTCATCGTGTAGCCGTGTCCTGCCCTTCTCTTGGAGGGATCGAATAGGTCCGTATTATCCAATAGGTCCGCGATACAATCGGGTCTTCCAAGTTCCGGCGCATGGCCTGCGTGTGGCAACAGGACAAGTTGAACCTGCGGTATCTTGCCTTTGAAGAATCCGCCAACGTGCTCCACAAAACCCCATTTTTTTGCAAGCGCGTCTTCTCCGCCATATAGGGCAACAACTGGAATGCCGGCCGGTATCCTTTTCGGAGGATTAGGCAATCCCGTTCCAAAAAGCGCTTTCATTTGAGCCGCCCACCCTCCCCTCCCTTTGTTTAACCTTTCGGCATCGGCCCAGCGACGTCCATAAGACGCCCCGTACTTGACATAAGGCAACGCCAAAAGAGCGATATCTGCGTCTTGCAGAGGAGTGCCGCACGCACCGCCAAGATCATTTTTAAAGCCCAAAAACGCAAGCGTCCCCTCAAAACTCACACTACCCGGGGAACCGACGCTTCCGCCCACAAAACCGACGAACGCTTTTTCAAAAAGACCAAGTGAATCGGGGTTCGCAAATAAACTCAGCGACAGCTCAACGGTTAACGGCAACGAGCTGGTTTCTCCCGTGATCGTTAGAGGCGACACCAAAAGGACCCTTTTCACCGCCGGACTTTCAGAGGCAACGCCCTGCGAAACCCAGCCGCCAAGCGAGCTTCCAACCAGCGCCACATTTGAAAGGTGTTTCCGCCTTATGAATTCCGATATAATATCCGGCGTCTTGTAGTAGTTGTCGCCCAGGATCAGGTCTGACCCGCCGTGGCCCGGCAAATCGATAGCGATCAGATGCGCCTTGGGGTGTCTCTCGGCATATTCCTTCATCACCGGAACATACTGAAAGGCCGAACCAAGGAATCCGTGGATAAAAAGGATCGTCTCTCCGTTTGGGTCCGTCGGGCCCATTTCAAAATAAGCGATCTTGGAACGCATTTTTATGCTAGAGCCGTCTTGGGTTGGAAGAGCAACGGGCACTGATTCCGACCTTGCCTTAAGGTGTTGACCATACACAAGGTCTTTGAACATATCCAGAATGGTTTCACCATTCCGAAAGCCGCCACAGTAGACCTGCTCGTCCGTGGACATATCGGCAGGTATATCGGCAGGCATCTCCCCAGATACCTCCGTCACCGGGCCCCTCCCAAGAGGGCTAGTTACGTCAAAATAATCTCCTGTAGCCATATGGATCTCCTTTGTTATGATTTTAATATTGTCCCAAATTCTCAAGGGCCACAATCACTGCGTTGACTTCTTTTGCCACCGCGGCGGCCGCTTCGGGTGACGACTGACCCGCCGCTTGCGCTCTTAATGCGCCTTGAAGGGCGCGAACTCTATTTAACATTGTCTGTGTATCATGCTGGTGCCATCCGTCACTTCTGTTTCTCATGATATATGCCGCCGCTTCGGCCGCAAATAGAATGGCCGTGGCAATTAATCGCTCGCTATCCGTACCTCCAGGAGGGAGCCTGTAAATTGAACGGTTATCACCCGTGAGAAATGTGTCCAGTAGGGCTTCAACGGCGTTGGCTCTTCCGGCCCTGACACCGTCTATAAGCCCCAGCATAGTCCGAAGCAGCTTGCTTTCCGGTGACCTATTTTCTGTTAAAATTCCATCGTGATATCCTGACCTAGTATAATTGGCCATTATCTTGATTCTTGCCAGCAATAAGATCAAGACCCTTAAAGCCTCGCTTCTCATCTCACCGTTTACAATCCCATCAGACAACTTCGCCAAGTTTTCGAGCAGGCCGACGGCGGCGCCAAATGTGGCCGTGGCGTCTGCCGAACCATTACCGTTGCCGCTCAAAAGACCCAAATCTCTCAGTTTTCCGTAAGTGGCGGTGGTAAGCGGAGCAAATGCTACGCGATATGCATCAATTTCTTCTGCTTCAGGCGCTTTCCCCGTAGCTAACCGGTATCCAACAAGTGGCTTCAATATCGCGGACATTAGTTCAAAAAAACATCCTGCTCTTGCCGGTGTAGGATTCTGGATAACCGTTCTTCCTATAGAGCTTACCGCCGCTGAAAGGACATCCGAAACCCAGCCGCTCCCTGCAAGCAATCCTTTTCTTATACCAGTTGGTTCACGTGAAGAACTGGCGGCATATATTCCTACTCCATCCGCAACAAAAGTCGCTGTAACTACCGCGGGTATTAATTGGCCATCACGAACAAAATTATCTACCAGTTCATGCAATTTTTTCAACCCTGCCAACAATATAGATCCAACCGTTGATACACCACCGCTATCGCCAACCTGCGGCGCCAACAAAAGCTTAAGTCCTTTTAAAAAATCATCCTGGGCGGCGTCATAAGCACCTCTATGAACACGATCAGCCACAGAAACACCTGATGTTATAGCTTCACCTTGCCATGCTCTAAAATCACCTTCGAGCGCTCTTGCAAAATCTTGCAGTTCGTCGCCACCAGAAGCGACAGACACGCCTCCCTCCCGGCTGGGATCGGACAGGCTATCGGGATCGCCCGCACCTGCAAACCGCACGGCGCCTGCTACTATGGCGGTGTCAATTGCCCTCGTAAGCTCACGCAGGCCATCTATTCCCAATACCGCCGCCGCCAGACCACGGTCAAATTCAGGGGATGCCGGGTTCAATTTGCTTCCCGAAGGCAACCTTGCTAGATCCACCATCCGAGCAACATAAGCCCTTCCGTCACCGAGCGGCCCCGCTTTTGCGCCCCCTGCCAATTCGCCGGCAACCCAACTACCGCTCCTGTCACCTGCTAGGGCCGCGGCAGAAGTAACGCCAAACGCATCTAAAACCGCTCGCGCACTTGCTTCAGCAGACACATCCAGCTTTCCAAGCAACCCGGCGGCCGCTTCATCAGGCACCCGCGCCCCACCGAAAAGCTCAAGCGACAATCTCCTTGCTTCTCTATCTCTAAATCCTACCGGCATAATGAACTCCTTTTGCCAAGTTCCGTTGTATGTTCATGCAATTCGCTCCACTAATCCACTAAAGGGAGTAGCACCCTTTAGGGTGCGATAGCTCGTATGCAACAAAACCCTTGTAAGAAGCGCTTTAGGGAGCTTTCCCACGATGATGTCAGACCGCTTCCATCTACTCCACTTGCAAGGCTTCCCAATCTTGCACCAATAAAAAGAGCGCTCCTTGTAAAAGCTTCGCAGGCCCTCGAGTCCAGTAAACTTGGGTCAAAATGCCAACCTTCTTGGCACACCTGTTCGAACAGTCCGGGGAAGCGGTTTTGTATTATACTAATTACTTTTTGATATTGTGCCCGCACAGCGGATGTGTCCGCATTTCTCCATATTCCCATTCGCTGAAAGGGAAATTGGTGGTACAGTTTGAAACATCTCTCTTCGATCTTTCGTAGATAACCATCCCCTTGTGTTGTTGATGCGGCTTCGGTGGCAGAGGCGGCGGCTGGGGCCGAGGCCGCCGCATTTATAGGCACTGCCAAATCGACCAAGCTGGGTCCGATATCGCTACCCATGTAGTTATCACTTTCCCAAGCGCTACTATGGCCCATGACGGGCAGATCTCTATGAATATCGGCGGGGACGTTTAGGTTGTCCGCGGTGGCAACGCCGTAGATGGTAACACCTACCGCTATACCCAAAAATGAGAACGCTACAACAGGGCCAAGGGCAGAAGAGCCGGCACCTATCTCGATGCCAGATTGCGCCGCCGCACCCCCAACTGCCGCCGCCCGAGTTGCCGCCGCCAGACCTTCAAAAGCCCCGCCATAAAGGAACGAATAAAACGGAACGTCCCGGTTATTAGGTATCAGTCTATTGTTCTCTGACAACGGCCGCCTCCAAAATGGTTGGTCTGCCTGTACATCTCTCTAAGAGTCTGGTGCATAAGCATAATCCGCTTTTTTTCAGAGCTCCCTTAAATTAGATCCCCCGCTTTCGCGGGAATGACAAAATCAACAAACTTGCATATTATGCGCCTAAGACAATTAAAAGGCCCAGTCAAGCGGAAAAAACGTCGTCTGATAATAAACTTGTAAAACAGATACGATTTGATAAGGACCGGAACTAACAAAGTTATCATGGAGGGGCGTAGCTTATGGCACCTGTTTCATATTCTTATTTTACATCCAAGATGATCTCGTTCCTAATCGCGGACCCGCTTTGCATATAGCATATGATTATCGATCCCGATCTTTCTAAGAAGTTCCGCTCTTTCGACCGATATCAAGAAGCCCTTTAACCTCAAACGTTTCGCTATAGCTCCAACCGCTCTCCGCGGGCCGTGGAGCTCCATAGATATCTGGCGTATCAGAGGCCAGTGGCCATTGTCTATGCCACGTAGCACTTCCATTTCGGCCCCTTCGACGTCTATCTTCAAAAGGTCTATCTTTGCTATGCTGTGTTCTTTAATGACATTTGAAACGGTCGTCATATCACATTTGACCTTTACCGACCTATCCAAAAAAGGACCAAAGCCGCCTCTCCGTCTTTTATTTTCACTTGAATAGGAACATCTTCTTGAATTCCCTGGCAGTTCCGTAAAGAACTCGAACGCCGCCCTTTTGGGGCCGTCCTTGGATGTCATTCCCATATTGAAGAGTTTTACACCGCTTTTACAGTAGCGATTGGCGTTCTTGGAAAGGACCTTAAAGATGGCGGGGATCGGTTCGAAAGAGAATATCTTTGCTTTCTCTCCGCATTCGCGGTGCGCCAGAAGAGTGAATATGCCTATATTTGCCCCAATATCGAAGACAGTGTCGCCACGGCGAAGCTTGATGCCGTGCTTCAGATATTCCCTTTCTTGAAGCACTTCTTTTGCGATAAATAGGGTCTCCATCCTGCTGATGCAATGCACCTTTCCGAACGCCGGAATATCTATTTGTCGGTCCTTAGGCATAACGATGATTAAAAACCGTTTAACAAAATCATCCGTCTACCACAAGGCCAAATGCGTCAGTGAACAATTGCACGGTTTTTTTAGATGGAACAGAAACATCGCATCATTAAAAAATGCCGCGCCAACTTCGGTGCGGCGGCACAGTCGAACCCGGTCTGCCTTTGGCTGAAGATTCGAATCTTCATCAACAACCCCAGAAAACAAAACCCCGCATCTTGCGATGCAGGGTCTTGCTTCCTGGGTTCCTGCTATCGTAAAGTTCGAACTTGGTTTATCCGTAATCACAGTTGCGCCAAATAATCTACTGTAGAAATATTTTCCCACGATTAAAATCCAAGTTGGAATCCTACGGTAAATGGGGTCACCCATTAGCGACCATCCCCCCAATAACTTTACCAGTTGAGACCTCAAAAGGAGTGGTATAATAGGCCCTGAAAGGGCCGAAAGGAGATACCATGAATAGGACGAGGCACACTGAGGAGCAAATCATCGGAGCGCTAAAGGAAGCGGAAGCCGGTAAGAAGGCGGAGGACATTTGCCGCGAGAAAGGCGTCAGCATGTGGACGTTCTATCAGTGGAGAAAGAAGTTTCGTGGAATGGAAGTAACCGATGCCAAGCGATTACGGGCTTTGGAAGAAGAGAACCGGAAGTTAAAGCGGATAGTAGCCGATCTGACGCTTGATAACACGGCACTAAAGGACGTTCTGTCAAAAAACTGGTAAGGCCCGTTGAGCGAAGAGAAGCCGCAAGGTATGTAAAAGCATATGAGACAAGTGAGCGGCGGGCCTGCAAGATAGTTGAGTTGCATAGGGAGACATACCGCTACTGTAGGCTATTTCCTGACAAGGATAATGCCTTAAAAGAACGGATGAAAGAGCTGGCAGCGGAACGGCCTAGGTGGGGTCAGCCGATATTGCATGCAGTTTTGAAGAGAGAAGGATTGGTCGTAAATCATAAACGGACAGAACGGGTATATAGGGAGCTTAATTTGAGTCTCAGGATGAAGAAGCGAAAGAAGAGAGTCAGTCATTTACGGATCGTAACGCCGCCTGCGAGCAGACCGAACGAGAGATGGTCCATGGATTTTTTATTTGACCAGACGAACGACAACCGAAGGCTGAAGTTCTTTACGCTCGGCGACGACTTTACCCGTGAAGCTCTGGGAGTCGAGGCTGGCAGGTCCATCGGTGGAGAGGCGGTCACAGAGTTTCTTGACTTGGCGATCGAGCTACATGGAAAGCCCGAAATGATCGTTTGCGATAACGGGCCGGAGTTTACCGGCAAGGCGTTGCATGAATGGGCCTACAGGAACGGGATAAAGCTGGATTTTATAGATCCAGGCAAGCCAGTTCAGAACGCTTTCAGAGAGTCGTTTAACGGAAGACTTCGGGATGAGTTTTTGAACCAGCATCTGTTTTATGATGTGAACGACGCAAGGAATAAAGCGGCAATCTGGAAAGAGGACTATAACAAGAACAGGCCACATAGTTCTCTCAACTACGATACGCCTTACGAATTTGCGCTGAAGTATAAAAATAACGCTTGTCAACAACCACTGATTTGTGAGGTTATGACTGGTAAGTAAAAAGGGGTATGGTCAACGCTTTGAAAACTGTGACATCCGTTCTGCAACCAATTTTCTCTGGCGGTTTTCAGATATTGAAGCAACAAAGATTGAGGCTGGAGCCTATGAATTCAACTACAGTCCTGACACAATCAACTTTGAGCATCTGTACGAACAATGGTTTCATACTACAGATCGAGGCAGTCCGGAGCAGATGGCCGAGCTACTTCAAAGGTTTATTGTACGAGGCTACACCAATTCTGACAAAACAAGGCAAACACCGCGGCTTGTAGATGCTTATTCATACCTTCTTTCAAAGAGCAGTCATTTCAATGTCACCGGCCACCTGAAAGTCGATATTTAGTGGCCGGGTCAAATGCGATGATTACCTGATGGGTTCATTTACGATTCCTTTTTATTATTAGGGTGTGTCCTCATTTGGCAGTAATTAGTTGAGAACTTCGGGATTTTGTTAATTTGTGATATTTCTTTATATGGGGGGATATCACAAATGCTTAGACGAGTAATAAGTGATTCAATTTGGGAGCAACTAAAGAACGCAATGCGAGCAAAAGGTTGTCACCGGTGGAGGAATGATCGTGATGTAATGGAAGCGATCTTATGGAAATTACGAACTGGCGCACCTTGGAGGGATATACCCGCAGAGTTATGTCCATGGAAGACGGCTTATAATCGGTTTAATCGTTGGGCCAAAAAAGGGCTATGGGAGAAATTTTTTTAAGCTGCGGGGCGAAATTGATACGGAACGGGTATTCGCCGATGGAAGTCATGTCCGCGCTCACCAGCATGCAAGCGGAGCCAGGATTGGCGAAGAACGCGCCATTGGCATATCCCGAGGAGGAGCTACTACAAAGATTCACATGGCCGCCGATGCGCATGGAAATCCGATCGATTTTGAAATCACTGGGGGTGAAGTGCACGACTCCAAAGTTGCTGATAAGCTCATATAAAAAATAGGTACTGCAGAAAATTTAATAGCGGACAAGGGCTATGATGCGGAGTCAATTCGGGAACGGGCCAGGGAGGCAAAAATGATTCCGATTATTCCTCGCAAATCCAATAGCAGGAAACCAAATCCAGAATTCGATTCGTATCTATATAAACTGCGTCATTTGGCGGAAAATCTTTTTGCCAGACTTAA
>PCWZ01000069.1 GCA_002796305.1 Deltaproteobacteria bacterium CG11_big_fil_rev_8_21_14_0_20_49_13 | reverse complement strand
CAACTCCCTCCATTCTCTATCCAACATATACCTTATCCTCTTTATAAGGGGGATACGATGTCTGTTCCGTGTTCCACGATAGAAAGTTTTTTTACTTTATTATAAAAGGCTTATTGTCTAGTATGCCGGTCTGTGAAAGTATCTTTAAGTCTTATTTGCCTTATTTTTTTATTGTGTGTCTTTGGACAAGTTTCCCGCGCCGACGAACCTTTGCGCTTTACCATCGAGCAGGCGATAGATCTGGCCATGAAGGCGAACCATGACGTAAAGATAGCCAGGGAGCGTCTGAATAAGCTCGATGCAACGATAGGCGAGGCAAGGTCCGGGGCATTGCCTCAGTTGACCGCCAACGCCGTCTACCAGAGAAATTTCAGGTTCCCTCAGCTTATCATAGCGGGACAGCAGTATAAATTAGGTTTCAATAACGAATATACCGCCGGCGCCTCGCTTAATCAGGCCATATATGCAGCCGGCAAGGTCATGAAGGCGCTTAAGGCCGCAAAAGAAGAGACGATGAGCGTTGACGCCATACTCAAAGACACAAGAGAAGAGATAAGGCTTCAGGTGAAGCGCACATTTTATCAGATTCTCCTGACCGACAGGGTCATTGACATAAAAGAAAAGACGCTGAAACAGCTTACCGATCAACTTCATGCCATTAAGAAAAGATACGATACCGGCATTGAAAGCGATTACACCTTAATGAGGCAGGAGGTGCAGGTCTCTAATATCCAGCCGGAACTTTCGGCAGCAAAACAGCAGAAGATGGTTTATGTGAACGCCCTCAAGGATCTTTTGGCCCTCCCTCCGAGCGAAGAGGTGGAGCTTACGGGTACGCTCTCATATAAAAAAATGGCGATGTCGCTTGATGAGGCCCTTGTTTCAACGGCGCTCTCAAAGAGGCAGGATATCGAGGCAAAGACCCGCCATGTGAGGGCGCTCCGAAATGTCGTCGGCATAGAGTTCGGCGGATATCTGCCCAGCATAGGTCTTTTTGGAAATCTTAACTGGCAGGGGCAGACCGATCACTGGAAGCTGAAAGATTCAGAACACTTTTATTCACTAAATGCCGGGGTTGGCATAAGCATTCCCATATTTGACGGCCTAAAAACGCACCATAGAATAAGCGAGGCAAAGGCCGAACTGAAGATAGCATCCGAAGAGGAGATGAAGCTCAAATCGAACGTGGCAAGCGAAGTGAAGAACGTGAACGCCCTCTTTAAAGAGGCTGTGGAGCGTGAGACCAGCCAGAAAAAGGCCCTGGATCTGGCTCAAAAAGCGGTCGATATAGCAAGCCTTCGTTTCAGTCACGGTCTGACATCCCAGCTGGAACTCAACGATACGATACTTCAAAGAGATATGGCCGACCAGCTCTACGCACAGGCCGTCTTTGATTGTCTAAATGCCGAGGCGACCCTTAAAAGGGTCCTTGGAGGTGAAATATGAAAAGAAATGAAATGTCATTGCGAGGGTCAAAGACCCGAAGCAATCTAGTGTGGGAGATTGCTTCATCCGCCGGAGGCGAATTCGCAATGACAATGCTGGTCATGCTAGCATTACTTTCCTGCGGGCCGAAAGGCGATCTCGGAAAAAAACAGAGAGAAATAATAGTGACAAGGCCCGAGATAAGGGACATCTCGCAGACCGTGATGGCGACAGGGAGCATCGAGGCCGAAGATTTCGCGAAAATCTACCCAAGGGCGCCGGGAAAAGTGACGAAGAAGCTTCTGAAAGAGGGTGATCCCGTAAAAAAGAACCAGCCCATCATGCTCACTCTGCAGGACGAGGTTGGTTATAAGTTCAAACAGTCCCCGGTAGTATCCAAGATAGACGGGTATGTGGGGCGCATCATGGTAGATGTCGGAGGAACGGTCGATCCGAACACGCCGGTCGTTACGGTGGTTCAACCGGACAATATGAGGATAAAGATAGACCTGCCGGAACAGTATCTTCCCGACGTTCATGAAGGGCTTAAGATAGATTTTGCGACCGGATCGGTCCCCAATGAAAGATTTTCCGGGGAGATAACCTCCATTAGCAGCGCCATAGACGTTGCGAACAGGACCTCGCGCGTTGAGGTGACCGTTCCTAACGAAGGCCATAAGCTAGTTCACGGAATGTTCACCCGCCTTGATATCCCCATAGAAACGCATGAGAACGTGGTCTCAATTCCGGTATCGGCGGTCAGCTGGGAGGCCGAAAAACAGTTCGTTTATAAGGTGGAAGATGGAAAGATAAAACATCATCCCATTAAGGTTGGCATAAGAAATTCATCATATGTTGAGGTCCTAGAGGGCGTTTCAAAGGACGATGTCCTGGCCAACGGAAAACTTATAGATCTTGTCGAAGGGGAGACCGTTACCACCAAGGAAGAGGACGCAGATATTAAAACCAAGGAAGACTAGACGTTCGTGGTGAGCCTGTCGAACCATGAACGAATTCCATCCTTCGACAAGCTCAGGATGAGCGAATTATGAAACTAACGGAAGTGTTCATAAGAAAGCCGATATTCGCCACCATGATCATCATGGCGATGGTGGTGTTCGGCGTCTTCTCATTTTCCAAGATAGGTGTAGACCTCTTTCCGGAGGTCGATTTTCCCGTGGTCGTCGTTACGACGAATCTTTTGGGCGCAAGCCCCGAAGAGATAGAGACCGAGATATCCAAAAAGGTAGAAGAGCAGATAAATACCATAGCGGGCTTGGATGAGCTCCAATCTTTCAGCTATGACGGAAGCTCCATGGTAGTTGCGCAGTTCATTCTGGAAAAGAACGGAGATATCGCGGTAGAAGAGGTGCGCGACCGCGTTAACCGAGTTGTTAACGAGTTCCCCTACGGCACAAAGATGCCCATAGTCGAGAAGTTCGACATGGCCGCGTCCCCCATCATGCAGGTGGTCGTTACCGGCGACATCCCCATAAGGGATCTGACCCGCATAACCAGAAAACAGGTTAAAGAACTTCTTGAGAACGTCAACGGTGTCGGAAATATAAAAATAGTCGGCGGCCGCGAACGCGAGGTCCACATAATAATAGACACGATAAAGCTCTCTGCCAGAGCGCTTTCTGTGGCCGACCTCGAAAAGGCGCTTATAGTCGAGAATATTGAGCTCCCAGGCGGGCGCATAACCGAAGAGCCGCGAGAGCTTGTTGTGAGAACGATGGGAAAGATAGTCGATGCGGAAGATTTCGGGAACATTCCGATAGATGTCGTTGGCGGCGTTCCCGTTCTGGTAAGAGATGTTGCGCAGGTAAAGGACGTGGAGCAGGAACAGCGCAACTTTTCTCGTTATGACGATTCACCCGCGATAACGCTCATCATCAAGAAACAGTCCGGCGCCAATACGGTCGACGTGGCGGAAAGGGTGCGGGCCAAGGTGGATGAGATAGCAAAGACGCTGCCTAAGGCCATTAAGGTCGAATGCGTGCAGGATCAGTCGCGTTTCATCGTGGCGGCGGTCCATTCGCTCGAAGAGGATGTTATCCTGGGGGCCATTCTTGTTTCGCTCACGGTCCTCCTTTTTCTTAAGAACGTTCGCAGTATGGTTATCTGCGCCGTTTCTATTCCCGCATCCATCATAGCAACTTTTACCTTGATGAACTGGATGGGCTTCACTTTTAACAACCTGACGCTCCTTTCTCTCTCTCTTGCCACCGGTATAGTCATCGACGACGCCATAATTGTGCTCGAAAACATCTTCCGTCACATCGAAGAGCTAAAAGAAAAGCCTTTCGTCGCCGCCGCAAGGGCCATCGAAGAGATAGGTCTGGCGGTCGTATCCACTACCCTGTCATTGATGGTGATATTCCTGCCGCTGGCCTTTATGAGCGGCATCGTGGGCAGATTTATGTACAGCTTCGGGCTCACCATGGCCTTTGCGATAGGGGTCTCTCTCGTATTTGCGTTCGTGTTGACCCCGACCATGAGCGCCCGAATGTTGCGCGAGACCGATACAAGCGGGGAAGGCAGCTCAAAGGAGAGCGCAATAAACAGGTTCCTCGATCATCATTATACAAAGATGCTCAAGTGGTGCCTTGCTCACAGAAAAGCGTCGATGATCGCCGCAGTCGTCATAATGTTCACCACCATTCCTTCGCTGATGTTCGTTGGAAAGGACTTCGTTCCCAAGGACGACAAGAGCGAGTTCAACGTTCATGTCAAGGCTCCGGTGGGGACCTCGATAGCCGAGATGGACAATATAATGAAGGAGCTCGAAAAACAGTTCCATCAGGTGAAAGGGGTGACGGACCTTCTTACCTCCGTCGGAAATGGCGACAACAAGGCGGTCAACGAGGGCGATATCTATGTAAAGCTTTTGGACCTCAAGGAACGCTCCTACACCCAAAAAGAGGTGATGGATACCATGAGGGGCCTCCTTAAACACTATCCAACCCTCAGGACCTCGGTTCAGGATATCGGCGGTCCCGGAGGCGGAAGCGAGGCCACTTTCCAGATGAGGATGACCGGTCCCGATATGGAGAAGCTGAAAGAATATGCCGAGAAGATGATGACGGCGATGAGAAAGCAGGGAGGTTTCGTCGATGTCGACACCACGTTCGAGCTTGGCAAGCCGGAGCTAAGGATAAATATAGATAGACAGAGAGCGGCCGATCTCAAGGTAAGCGCGAACGATATTGCCTCGGCGTTGCAGCTCTACATCTCCGGCGAGAAGGATATTACAAAGTTCAAAGTGGAAGACGAGCTTTATGAAGTGAGGACGCGTCTTGAAGAAAAATACAGAAAACATCCGTCCGACCTCTTGAGCCTAACGATACCCGCATCCATAGGCAATGATCCACCGAACCCCGTGAGACTCGATCAGCTGGCGAAGGTAGAAGAGACCACGGGACCCTCGCAGATACAGCGTTACATGCGGCAGAGGGCCATAGAAATAAACGCCAATCTCAAGGATTACCCGATGGGCGCGGCAAAGAAGTTCGTGACAGATGAGATGAAAAAACTCGATTTTGAAGCGGGTTATAATATCTCGTTCGTTGGCCAGGCCAAATACCTGCAGGAGATGCAGACCAATTTCATCCTGGCGTTCCTCCTGTCGTTCATTTTCATGTACATGATACTCGCCTCCCTCTTTGAAAGCCTCACTTATCCGATTGTCATATTGTTGTCTCTGCCGCTTGCCTTTCCGTTTGCCATCTTCTCGCTCCTCATTACCGGCATGACGCTTCATATCATCTCTATCTTGGGTCTCTTTCTGCTTATCGGTATCGTTAAGAAGAACTCCATTTTGCAGGTCGACTATACGAACACCCTAAGGGGAAGGGGCATGGAGCGCCATGAAGCGCTTGTTACAGCTTCGCGCACAAGGCTGCGTCCCATCATGATGACGACACTAACGCTTGTGGCGAGCATGATACCGGTGGCACTTTCGCGCGGGCCCGGTTCTTCCAGCCGCGCGCCAATGGCCGTTGTCATAATCGGCGGCCAGAGCTTATGTCTGATGGTCACGCTCCTTCTGACGCCCGTATTTTACTCCGTATTCGACGATATGCAGGTGAAGTGGATACCTTCTTTTGTGAATAAGGCCAGGTCGAGGTTTGGCCCAGTAACAGGCTCTACTGAGTCGATCCTGACAGATATCAGAGCCGGAATCTCGGGAATATTCAAGAAGAAGCGCTAAGGTAGCTGTTCAGGATACCTTCAGCTCTTTGTCGAGGCCTGTCATCACGAATATCTTCATGACAGAAGGGCTTGTGTTGGTGATGGAGAAATCGCCTGTGGCAAGCGATTTTGCGGTCTGTAGGCATATCCTCACGAACCCGGAGGCGATATAATGGACCTCGGCAAGATCGAATACGACCTTTGCAGGAGAAGCCTCTTTCATCTTTGAGGCAACGATCTTTTCCGCCTCCATTGAGGCGTGGCTGTCCATCCGGCCTGTGAATCTGCAGGTAAGTGACCCGTTCTCAAGAGTGAAATCTGTCATAATGATTCTCCTTTATTGGTTGTGATGGTAGGCCTTGTCTATCTCCTTCTCGCCCAGTTTTTCGTCGATTATCATATCGCCTGAAACTGCGAGCCATCTTGTGTTCGGCCTCCTGTGGCAGACACGCTTTATGTTGTAAAGATGCTTGGCGGTTATATTCTCGGCGGTGATGTTCTTGCCCCCAGCCCCGCATCCGAGTGTCAGAGATGGGTGGAGCATATTGAATATGCCCCCGACCCCTCCCTGCGACGACGGGGTGTTGACCACCACCCGTCCGGCGTTCATGAGGTGGCCAAACTCGGTTATTTTCTCTTCGTCGTTGGAGTAGATGCTCGCAGTATGTCCAATTCCGCCCCGGTAGTTGAGTTCGAGGCAGGCCTTGAGCGCCGACCTGAAATCATCCGCCACATACCATGCAAGGATCGGCGCCAGTATCTCGCCGGAGAGGGGGTATTCCGGCCCTATCTTTGTCTGCTCGGCCATCAGACAGACGGTCTCTTTCGGCGCCTTTATCTCCGCCATCTGGGCGATCGCAAGGGCCGGCCTCCCCACGATGTTGGGGTTCATAAGGCCCGTATCCTTGTTGATGCATATCTTGGAGACCCTGTCCACCTCGTCGGGTTTAAGAAAGTATGCCCCTCTTTTTTCCAGCTCCTTTTGCAGCTTTTGCGCCACGGCCTTTTCCGCCACTATCGCCTGTTCGCTTGCGCATACGGTCCCGTTATCAAAGGTCTTGGAGAGGAGTATGTTCTCGGCGGTGAATGGTATGTCGGCTGAACTTTCGACATAGACAGGAACATTCCCTGAACCGACGCCTATGGCCGGCGTTCCGGAACTGTAGGCCGCCTTAACGAGGGAAGGCCCGCCAGTTGCAAGCACGAGGGCCGTCTTCGGATGCGACATCAGCTCCTGGGTCAGTTCTCTGCTGCTTTCAGGCGCCCATTGGATGCAGTCGTCAGGTGCTCCCGCCGAAAGCGCCGCCTCATAGCATATCCTTGCCGCCTCTGTCGTTGCCTTATACGCCGAAGGATGCGGGCTTATTATGATGGGATTCTGTGTCTTTGCGGTTATCAGACACTTGAATATCACTGTCGCTGTGGGGTTCGTTACCGGTATCACCGCGACTATCGGCCCTAGCGGTTGTGCTATCTCTGTGATGCCCGCCATTTCGTTGCGCGATATTATCCCAACGGTCCTTTCGTTCTTGATATCTTCATAGACGAGCTTGGCGGCGAGGGCGTTCTTCAGCGCCTTGTGCTGCCATATGCCTATCCCGGTCTCGGTGTTGGCCATCTTGGCGAGAGAGATCCTTGCCTCCATAGCCTTCATGTATATCGCTTCGACTATCTTGTCGGTCTCTTTCTGGCCGAGCTCGCTATAGACACCGGCGGCGATGGACGCCTTTTCCATCATCTCTTTAGCTGTTCTTTTAGGACCGATCATCTTTCACCTCTTTATCTTTTTTATAAGCGTAAGCCTGTTGAAATCTCCGGCACGGGCATATTCTACCACGTCGGTCATTTTTTTAACAAGCTCTATCCCCAGCCCGCCTATGGGCCTTTCGTTTATTTCGAGCGAAAGATCAGAGGGTGATGCCTTCACGGGGTCGAAAGACTTCCCGTCATCTATTATGGTCGCTGTTATCTTTCCGTCTTTGTGGACCAGGGAGATATCTATCGTGTGCTTTGAGCCGGATTCAAAGGCGAACTTTATTATGTTCACGACCGTCTCTTCTATCGCAAGGTCTAGCTCGTTCACGAACTCACCGCCGCAGTGAAGACGTGAATAGAAGCCGGCGGCAAGGGCCGAGACCTTGCGAACCTCCGAGATATCGTTGTTTATCGAGATGTTCAGTCTGTTGCCGTCGCAGAAAAGGAGCTTGAAGCATAGAAGAGCTATGTCGTCCGAAGGCTCAACGCCCTTGGCATGGTCTTTGACAGCAGATAAAACGCATTCGACCGTCTTCTTGGGCGATGACCTCGGGTCCTTGGATAGCTCCTCAATAAGCCGCTCTTCACCGAAGAGCCTGTTTTTCGTGTCGATGGCCTCGGTCACGCCGTCGGTGTACATGAGTATCTTGTCGCCAGGAGAGAGCATGATGCTACTCCATTTAAACCCGGCGTCTCTGTCGACACCCAACACCTTTCCTTCACCGCCTTTGAGGAAGGCCGGCTCGGCGCCCTTCCTGATGATGACAGGCGCCACATGTCCGGCATTCGCGAACCTGAACCTCCCGGTCCCGCTGTTGAGCATGCCGCAGAAGAGCGTTATGAACATAGACCTGTTATTACGGGTGATCACCTCGCGGTTGATTATCTTCAAGAGCTCATCCGGATGCGTCAGTCCTTTTGAAAGCCCACGCAGAAGGGTCTGGACCACCGCCATCATGAACGCCGCATGGACCCCCTTGTCCGAGACATCGCCCACCACGAAGAAGGTGTGCTTCTCATCCATTTCGAAGCAGTCGAAGAGATCGCCGCCTACTTCAAGAGCAGGCACAAGCATCCCGCACGCTTCGACATTGTTCATTCCGCCGACAATGTTGAGTTCCATGGGGACAAGGCTCTGCTGCACGTCATGCGCTATTTTGAGCTCGTTGGTTATCCTCTCTTTGGCCTTGATGCTGCCCGAAAGCTCGGCGATATATTGCTTTAAGTCTCCCTGCATGCCGGCAAAGGACCTTGCCAGAGCCCCTATCTCATCCCTTCTATCCAGCGCCGGGAGCTTTGTTTCCAGATCGCCTTTTGCGACCTCTCCGGCCGCAACTGTCAGGGCGTTCAATGGTTTCACCATACGGCGGGATATGAAGAATACGGCAAAGAAGAGGGCTATCATGCCGACAAGACCCAATGCTATCATCCGGTGGGCGATGTAAAGAATGTTCGAAAGAAGATCTTTCTCCTTGAATACGACGCCTATCGACCAGTCGCTTAGGCTCACTGGCGCATAGAATATCCACGACGACTCGCCGGTTATTATATCATCAAAGCCGGCTATACCGGTCTCCCCCGATGTCATTCCGGCTGCCATGCTTTTCATCGACGGGATGTCGTTTATGTTTTTTTTATTCGCGAAAGAAGGTTCGGGAAAGGTTATGAACCCGCCGTTCTTCGAAACGAGAAAGGCGTAACCGTCGTTCTTGCCGGCCGCCTTCGAGATTATGTTCTGGAGCCGGTCAAGAGAAATATCGGCCGAGACGACCCCCTCGAACTCCATCTTGTCCCCGGCTTTCCTGTAGAAAGGTGCTGAATGGGAGAGTATGTAAATTCCCCCGGTCGTAGCGTCGGTATAAGCGTCGGTCCATAACGAGCTCCCGCTCTCTTTGGTATCCTTGTACCAGGCTGTCTTGAAATAGTCGTAATCCTTTCCGCCGAGCATCGTGCAGGTTGCGTCATCCACTTCCCTGTAACAATAAGGAGAAAAATACCTTTCATTCTTATCGGCAAGATAGGGGCCGTAGGAAACGGAGATCCCAAAGACATCCTTGTTGCTGCTTACCACAGCTTTCAGTATATTAAAGAAGTCATCTTTGTCGTCCAGCCTGTAGCGTCGTACCACAAGCTCCATCAGTTTTGTGACGCGGCGGACCTCATCCACCACTTCGTCTATCCTGTCGCAGGCGGATATGACAACGTTATTGCCGACATCCTTCACGTTCTTGTATAGGATGCGGTTAACGAAGGAGTATCCGATTCCGAAGACAAGAAGGTAGATGAGCAAAGATCCGGCTATGACTGCCAGCGAGAGCTTTACGGTGAGCCCGATTTTTTTGAGCATCCTCATTTGATATGAAGTTTTTTATATTCTTTCAGGGCATAATTCAAGATTTAAAGCGGCCAGAGTTCAAAAACGAAATGTACCAATTTTACATGGTGTCCGTTCCGCGGCCGAATTCCCCACAGCCCCCACCCTTTTTATTCAACAGGAAAACTTCACTTGGGAGTGTTCACGCGTGTTTTAAGAAAACCACCGCTTTTTCGAGCTCGCCGTTTAAAATTGCCTCGGCATGTATGGGGATCACCTTAATAAGTTGGCTCTTCGCGGATTTGAGTGGGTCATTTGCGGGACATTTATGCTGAGTAGCTCATAACATTCTTGGGTAAGTAAAAAATGATGAATGCATTGT
>PCWZ01000068.1:26328-28992 GCA_002796305.1 Deltaproteobacteria bacterium CG11_big_fil_rev_8_21_14_0_20_49_13 | reverse complement strand
GTGGTGTTCTTCTTGTCCACCGCATCGCCGTTCAGGTTAAGGAATTTTATCCCGTTCTTCTCGAACTCGCGCTCGATAAGCGAGACGTTCCCCGCCGCCTGATGACAGCCCCAGCTTGAATAATGGACCACGCCGTCAACATTAAAGTCCTTAGCGATCTTAATGGCATGCTCTACCCTTCGGGAAAGTTCTCCGTTGGAGGGATGAGAGATCAGCCTTCTCGCGATAGAACCTAAAGGATCGCTTACATCGTATCCGTCAAAGTAGGGGGCGGTATATTCCTCGCAGACTATCTTGGAGGTGACGCCGTTGTCTATAAGGTCCCAAAGGGGGGTGTCATATTGGGGGACGATATGCATCCACATGAGCCGTTTGCACCCCTTCACAAGTTTTGTATCTCTATAATATCCGTGCCTGTCGCCGCCGCTCTCAAATGATTCGATCATCTTGTCGGCTATCTTCACAAGGACATCGCTCCCCAAAAGGTAGTGGGAGGGAAAACAGAAGTTTATCATCTCATGTCCGCGAAAGATGTTGGGGCTCGATACCTTTCTTAAGGAATGCATCCTTTTTAAACGTTCCATCCCCTCATTTGCGAGCACGACCGACCTTCTAAGGTTCTCTTCCATGTGTTCCCCGCCGAACATCTCGGAGAACTTCCCGACCAGCTCGCTCAGCTGGTCTTTTAAATATCTGACGGAAGCTTCGTTCTCCTCGAAAGGAATATCTAAGAACATGAAAGGGCTCTTGTTGGCAAGGGCCGCGTCGTTAAAAGATTTCAGATTGCCGTCACAAAAAAGCGACGTGGCGGCAACGGCATCGGGGGCCGCAAAATATCCCGAGCGAGCCAGTCCGAAAAGGAGCCTGTGGAACGAACACATCGTATTTGGAACGGAGGCGCCGCCCGCGACATCGAGGAATTCCTGAGAAAGTCCGACCGTTGCAAAGAGCCCCGAAAGTATCTCAAGGGGCAGAGGCATGGCACCGAACGGGTACACTAACTCAGCCGGAAAGAGGACCGACGTCCAGACCCTCTTTCTTTCGGGGTTCAGGGCATCGGCTATGTGGGAGAGCTGATTCTTGCGCAAGAACCGGCCGGCCTTTGAAAGCTTGCGGCTGATGACGAACTCGAGCTTGCCGAACAACTTCACGGTATCTTTGGGCTTAATGATCCCCTTCTTTATCGCCTTAAAATTTATGCCGGCTATGTTCTCTTTTAAATTCATATCTGTTTGGGGTCAGGCTTGACTTCTTGACTTTAGGTCTAAAGTCAAGAAGTCAAGCCTGACCCCATGAATTGCGGCACCTAACGCCCCTACTGTCTGCGGATTCTCTATGACCTTCACGTTCTCGCCAAGGCTTTCGGAAAGCTCCTTCACCATCGCCATGTTCTTGGCAACTCCCCCGCTCATATAATATGGAGGCTCGCCGTCCACACGCTTTATCAATGATGAGGTCCGGGATGCTATGGATTCGTGGATGCCTTTAGATATCTCTTCACGGGTGTTGCCGGCGGCGATCAACGATATCACCTCGGACTCCGCAAACACCGAGCACATACTGCTTACAGAGACGCCCTCCTTTGCCTTGATGGCAAGCCTTGCGAACTCTTCCAGGTCCATCTCAAGCCTGTCTGCGATAACTTCCAGAAAACGGCCGGTCCCGGCCGCGCACTTATCGTTCATCACGAACTTTATCACACCGCCGTCTTTATTTATCTTAATCGCCTTGCTGTCCTGCCCTCCGATGTCAATGAGCGTTCCGCCGCCCTTTAAGATGCTGTGCGCGCCAAGGGCGTGGCAGGTAATTTCGGTTACCGATTCGTTCGCAAAGTCTATGCTGTTGCGTCCGTAGCCGGTGGCTATTATCAGCGAAACGTCGTCTTTGCTCACGCCCGCCTTCTTTAAAATGCTCTCGAACCCTTTTCCGGCCGCCTCCTTGACCGAGGTCCCCGTCGAAAGAATCTCATCGGCCAGTACTTTGCAATCCTTATCTACCATGACAAGCTTCGTTGCATGCGATCCGCTGTCTATCCCCACAAAATAGCGGCCATTCTTCTTCTGACCCTGGCCCCGAGACCCCATACCCTTCTTTTTTATGCTCTCCAAGAATGCCTCTAATCTTGTCATGATCTGTCCCTCATCTTTCGACATAAGGTCGTGCTCAACATTTAGAACGGGAAACGATTCGCCGAGCTCTTTCCTTATATACATCTGATCGAACGGATAGAAATCGCAGAACTTAAGCGTGTTGACGATGACGCCTTTCAAGCTCTCTTCTTTTATCCTCTCTACCATCGCCTTTTTATAGGTTTCGTCGTTCATGCGCGGGCAGCAGCTTCGCTCCACGTAATATCTTGCTATCTCTTCGAACGAGAGTTTTTCAGCTGATAGTCTCGCAAGGAACGCTTCGTCCATCCTGCATTTATCAAGGCAGTGGTTCAAAAAGACCTTTTCGGCGCCAAACCTTGGAAAGACCTTTTCGAACGGGGCATCTGCCACATTTGAACCTATTATGCCTATTTTAAGAGAGGTCATTGCGAGCCCCGAAGGGGCGTGGCAATCTCCTTTATGCAATTGCGTTATGGGGATTGCTTCGGCTATCGCCTCGCAATGACACCAGCTCGACAGCCTTTTTAGCTCCTCGGCGTAGAATTTGACCGCA
>PCWZ01000068.1:0-26301 GCA_002796305.1 Deltaproteobacteria bacterium CG11_big_fil_rev_8_21_14_0_20_49_13 | reverse complement strand
CTTTTTCATGGCATCGCACGAGGTGGGGATTATTATGTGAGAGAATTCCGCATGGTTCTTCAGGAGATATTCGTAAAGCGCCTTGGAATACGAACAGATGTTCTCATGAAAGGCGCAGTGGTATTCCGTTCTCTCAACTTGAGAAAGCTCTTCGGCCTTTAGATAGTATGGCTCAAAACCCTTTGAGGCGATGAACTCAACGGGCAAAAGAGAACAGAATATCGGCACCCTTTTCATAGCGGCGACCTGACTACCCCGAAAGGACCCGAAACTCAACATTAGAATTGTTTGCCCTTGCTTTTGGGGCCGAAAATACCTATAGACCCCCGTAAGCTATGAACGGACGGCTTATCATTATCGCATCACCTTCGGGCGGCGGCAAGACCTCGGTAATAAAACGGTTTCTTGGATCACACCCGAATATCGTCCATTCTATTTCATGCACAACAAGACCCGCAAGGCGCGGTGAAACCAACGGTAAATATTACCAATATTTAGACAGGCTTACTTTTGAGGCCGGGATAAAGGCGGGGCAGTTCGCCGAATGGGCGGAGGTCCATAATAATCTTTACGGCACTCCAAAAGAGCCTCTTGATATATGGCTTTCCGAAGGAAAAGATGTGGTCTTGGACCTCGATGTCGTGGGTAGCCTAAATCTTAAGAAACTCTACGGCAACAGGGCAGTAACCATCTTCATCCTGCCGCCATCCATCGAAGAACTTCAAAAACGCCTCGTTGGCAGGGGAACGGACTCAAAAAAGGTCCGGGAGCTAAGACTTGAGAACGCCATTGAAGAAATGAGGCACAAGGACAAGTTCGATCATCGGGTGGTGAACGATGTGCTTGATAAGGCGTGCGAAGAGATAGAAAGTATAGTCATTGCGAGCGTAGCGAAGCAATCTCCCGAGTGATTTCGGGAGATTGCCACGCCCGCTGCGGCGGGCTCGCAATGACATGACCATATGAACTCACGCGAAAAATACGAGTCAAATGAGTCTAAGATGCTCGCATCTTACGCCCAGCTCTCTTCAAAAAGCCTCGGGCGAACGCACATCGAACCCGAATGCCCGTTTCGCGCCTGTTTTTACCGCGACCTTGGAAGGATAGTTCATTCCACCGCCTTCCGCCTGCTTGAATATAAGACACAGGTATTCGTGAACCACGAAGGCGATTATTATCGCACAAGGCTCACCCATAGCTTGGAAGTGAGCCAGCTCGCCGCAGGCATCGCCCGGATACTTGGGGCCAACGAAGACCTTGCAAAGACGATCGCGCTGGCCCACGACCTTGGGCACTCCCCTTTCGGCCATCCCGGCGAAGAGATGCTTGACCAATTAATGAAGGACGAGGGCGGATTTGAGCATAACGTTCAGAGTTACAGAGTCGTTACCGAGATAGAAGAGTGCTATCCGGACTTTCCGGGCCTGAATCTTTCCTACGAAGTTCTCGAAGGACTTGTGAAACATTCCACATCCTACGACGAACCGAAAAAGGTCGAGGGTTTCAAAGACGTCGGACATCCCACCATTGAAGCACAGATAGTCAACTTGGCCGATGAAATTGCCTACATGAACCATGACCTTGACGACGGCATTCACTGGGGCATGCTTTCGATGCGCTCGCTTTCCGAGGTAGAGCTCTGGCACGACGCTTACCAGAAGATAGAAAGGTCCATTCCCAAAGCATCGACAAGGGTTAAAAGATGCCGGACGATAAGCCATTTAATAACCGAGCTCATCACCGACGTTGATAACGAGACCAATAAAAGGCTAAAAGACCGCAAGATAAAGACGCTTGATGACGTGAGAAAGCGCGGAGATGAACTGGTCTCTTTTAGCGATGCCATGAAGAAAAGGACGGCCGAGGTAAAAACATTCCTTTTCAATAAAGTATATAGATTCCCTAAGGTGGTAGAGACCTGCGAACACTCCAAAAAAGTGATAAAAGAACTCTTTAATTACTACAAGAACGACTTAAAGCGCCTGCCGGATAAATATCAAAAACGATTCAAGGGGAAGGACGGAAACCGCGCGATAGCCGATTACATAGCCGGCATGACCGACCGCTTCGCCCTTTCCGAACATCAAAAGATCACGACCTAATGCACCGACTTTCGTCTTAGCTGCTGCGGCAACATAAACTGGCGAATCGCTTCGAAGACTATCTTAAGCTGGCCGTCATATTTATTTTCAAGTTCATCAAGCCTTTTTGAAAGTTCCGCATTACCAATGAGAATTTCTCTTAATTTTGCGAAGGCCCTAACGACTTTGATACTGTCCTCGAACCACGAATATCTTTTTTCCGATCGATTCTATTGGCACCATGTTGTTCATGCATGACTCCTTTTGCTCATTGATAAGCAAGAGATATGCCAAGTCGTGAAACGCGGTAACTCGTTGAAATGAAAGACCTCAGGAAACTGGATCACTATTTAGAACTGTCAAAGGTGTCGAAAATCGGACAAAAATAGGGTTAAGATATATCCTTGAAAAATTCGGATACCGAAACCTTTAGGGCCTGTGCGATTCTTAACAGAGTGCTAACGTTAATATTTCTACTTCCAGATTCGATATACTGTAACCATCTGTAGTTAAATCCCCTGCCATCAAGTTGTTCTTGAGTCAGATTTTTCTGATTGCGAACACGTCGGATGTTCTTGCCAATATCTTTTAGAAGTTTTTGTAAATGTATATCTCCAGTGTTCACCTCTAACTATCTATAACATTTCCTTGAACTACAACACGAACGCCGTAGTTCGCTTTTTCCTTTTATTTAGCATCATAAAATGCTAGATTGGGATGGTTTCGCAATAGAACGGGGGACGCAAATGAAACGAATTTCCATGCTATTAGCGTTGGTAGCACTTTCATTCCCCGCTTATGCTGATTCAAATTGGGAGATATCTTCAAAGTCCTGTATCAATTTAAAAAGCCAAGTGGCTCTTGATGCTTGCAATGTTGCCATCATGCTATTGCCGGCTCATGAGATCCCTCCGGTTGACGCCGCCAAAATATATATAAGCAGAGGTGTGATTTTAGGAGAAGCTGGGCGCACTGAGGAAGCCTTACAATCTTTTCAAGATGCCACCCGAATCGACCCTACAAGTGCACGGGCATACTACAATATGGGAGTTGCATTTGATGATCTGGGTTACACCTCAAAGGCACTGAGAGCCTACCGCAAGTCGGTCAAGCTCGACCCCAATGTATCCGATGCGTGGGGAAATATTGGAGTCACGGCATATGACTTAGGACGCTATAAAGAATCTGCAAAAGCATTTCAAAATGCACAGCTGGTAGATCCAGCGTATTTAAATAATAAGAAAGAACAGCAAGATCTATTTGATACCGCACTGGGGATTAAACCTCCCTCATTGTCACGTGGCCGAGAGATCACTTTAAAACTAACACCAAATATTGGATACCTTGGAAAGATACAGAAAAACGTATTCCAACAATTTTTATTTCTAATGCCTGAAGCTTCTATTGATGTTCAGATATATAAAAACTGGTTTGCAACCGGTTCGTTTCTGTACACTCGCACCACTAATGAAACATGGCAAACAGCCTTGCAGAATCCGAACGCAACATGGAATAGCTATGGAATAACATTTGGCATTAAATATATTTTGCGTGAAGGCGATTATGCACCCGATTCTGATTCATTCATAGACAGGTCACGTTTTTGGACCTCGATTGAGGCGGGACCATATATCACTAATATAGACGCTAGCATTTACTACACAGGCACGGCTTCCACATACCACAGGTCAATCACCTCAACCAACTTTGGTTTTAATGCGGGAATTGGGATGGATTACTATTTTAGCCCACATTTTTCAGCGGGACTTCAATTCAAGATAAACTACGTAAAATTTGATGCTTCATTGCCTACTTCTACCGGCAATCCGGATGATGACGCAGTCAATGCCGCAATTAACAGCGTGCTAAAAGGCAACGACTATATAATTCTTGGGGGCGGGCCATCCTTGTCATATAGATTTTAATTCTGGGATCAGACCCTTAATTATGGGCTCGCTATGACAGAGGATTGCCTTTACCAGGCGGGTATACTTGGTTCGAGAGCGCAGGTATATTCACGAGATTGCCACGGCCTCGTACCCGAGGCCTCGCAATGACAGAACAAATCAAACTATAGGTGCGAATATTGAATCCAATTGACTACGAATCGCCACTTTGCTAGGGCTGTAGCAGATGGTTCGCAACTTTCACATCGGCATTATGGGAAATCTTTTCTCCGGCAAGACGACCCTGATGCACGCGCTTGCTACCGACCCCTATAAAAAAGACCTGGAAATGATATTGGACGGCGCGGACATCCATGTATTTTCCGAACGCATCGACAAGGGCTCGCTTACGGACGAATGTCTCGCGCTCTTTTACAAGGACCGCATTGCGAACATCTTCCCTACCGAAACGGCCTTTCTCTACATGAGGACCGTTCAGCAGCGCGAAATTCGTCATCTAATGACCCGCGAGAACAAGCGCGGCGCCATCGTAATAGAGGACAGGCCTTTCTTGGACGGCCCCGAGGTCTTCGTGAAGAGAATGATAATGTCCGGTGAAATGCCCGAGGCGCACGCAAAGCTCTATCGCACGCTTTTCTGTCAGACTCTGCACAACGAACGTATCCGCCTCCCCGACCTGACCGTTTATTTAAGATGCGAACCAGGGCAGCTCGAAAAACGCCGAAGACTTCGCGCCGAGAACGGCGACTCTTACGCTGCAACCATAGAAGAGAACTATTTGAAAGAGATACACGACGGATACGAGAACCTCTCCATCAACTGGAAGACGACGCTTCTTAAATATCAGGAGCATGCGATCGTCCCGCCCGATTCCGAACTTTTAACTCTCCCTGCGGATATAGATATGGACGAGCATCCCGACTATGTTCATGTGATCGCGGGGACCATTCGCGAAAAGGTGCGCCGCATGGTGCAGGCAAGAAGCGGGTAGTTTACGTCATTGCGAGCGTTAGCGAAGCAATCTCCCGTATCAAATTATTGGCATGGGATTGCTTCGGCCATTAGGCCTCGCAATGACATACAGAATATGACCAACAGGATCCTAGACGTCACAGAGGACCAGTCGATAAAAAGATATCAGGTGCCACACCGCCTGACCGGCGTGGTGCGCCGTCTCATGAAGCACTTTGCAAAGAACCAGTCGCTGGTCACCTGCATCGGCAATATCGGCGCTGGAAAAAGTTCGCTTATAAAGGTCCTTGCATACAACACCGGCATGAACGCCCTCTTTGAGCTCCCCGACGAAGGGTTTGAAGATCACTTCGTGCAGAACGACTCTTTCTATTCGCTCCTTGCAACGGCCAAGGACTCCGCCAAGAGAACTCTAGGAAGATATTACAGCGCCATAAACGACTTCATCGAATGCCAGCAAATGGAAAAGACAGAAAGCCCAGCATGGATGATAGCAAAGAAGAACCTTGAAAAAGCGGCGCTCGATATTCAGCATGCGTACCTGGACCTGCGCAAGATGCAGCTCCAGACGGTACCACACCTCCCTCACGCAACCTGCGTTGACGGCTCTTCCCTTGCCGACCGCTACGCCTTTTGCGAGGTCCTTCACCGCGACATGGACGTCTCTTACCTCACGCGTGAGGCAATAGACATCATAGACAAGCGACTTGAAAGCGAGTTCAAGCAACTGCCCCAGCCAAGTCTTATGGTGGTGCTCCACGGGCCCACAGATTATCTCTTCCAGAACATCAAAGAGAGGCAAAGGAACGAAGAAAAGAACAGCGGCGACAGCGAGATCCCCGAAGGTCTTTCACGCCTCGTACGCGCACTCAACAACCGTTACGACACATTCATAGAAACGCTACAAAAGACCGGCTGGTATACCGGCCCCGTTCTAAAGATAGACGTCTCAAAGATAGACTTCGTCTCCAATATCCGCCATCTGATCGCAGTTTATGAAGGGATAGAAGCGCTTGTAGCACCAAAGGCAGACCATCCTTCGACAAGCTCAGGATGAGCGAGATCCTTATTCCTCTTCCACCAGAACTATGCCGTCGTCTATTGTCGTATCTGCGGCAACAAGCCCTGCATGTTTCTTATCGTACCGGCTGGTAACGGCCATGTAGACAAGGAGCAGTAAAAAAGCGATAAAACCTATGCCGGCATAGACATACCAGATGTAATGGGCGTGCGCGTAGGCAGTTGCCATATTTTCCGGCGCCACAGTCTTGGGGTCCGGACAAAAAGCGTTAAGAAGATATCCCGAGATAATAAACCCGACGAGCCACGCAAAGAAGGTGTGAAGGTGCGAATATCCCATATATAGTCCTTCTTCGTTCTTTGGCGCCTGTTTAGATGCGAACTCTAGATAGCGAGGCGACAGGAAACATTCACCTAAACCCTGAATGGCGATGCCTATTATCATCATGATAGTGATCGGGTTCATAGGGATCCCGATGACGTTTATCGACGGTCCAAAGAGGCTCTCAAGAACGGGAGAAAGTGATATAGTGAGCGCCGATATCGGTATCATAAAAAGCGCTATCGCGATAGATGAGACCGGCTTCATCTTTCTTACAAGCTGCGTGATGGGTATGACGAACAGGACTACCATCAAGGGATTAACGTTAGCCAGCCACTCCGGCGCCGCCTGATTGCCGATGAGACGTATCGTATATTTCGGCATCGTGGCATAAAGCTGGCCCTGGATGGTCCAGAAACCCGCAACTATTAATATCAACGCCATAAAACGGAAGTTAACGAGGACCTTTTTAAGCCCTTCTATAAGCTCGGCAAAGGTCTTTGTGGGGCCTTCAACTAGCGGGCTCTTGTAGAATATTATGACTATGATAAGCGCTGTGAGAGCGGACGCGGCTGCAAAGTAGTTTATATATTCAAGGCCAAACTCAGTGCGAAGCGGCTTTGCAAATGTCTTTCCGGTAAATGAACCTATATTGACTATCTGATAGAATATCGAATAGGCGCGCGCCCTGTTGTGCTCGTCCGAACACTTGGCGACCGTACCTGTTATCACCGACTTAACAAAGGCCCCACCGAGCATTATAAGAGTAAGGGACGATATCGCCGCCATCTTTGTGGGAAAGGCCCCCAAGGAGGCGTAGCCGGCGGTCAAGAGAACGAATGCAAGTATGAGAGCGGTTCTAAAGCCTATACGGTCGGCAAGGAGCCCCATAAAGAGCGGCATGAGGTAGATGAACGCGGCGAAATAGGCCATCACATAGCCGGTCTCGATGTCGGTAAAACCGACCTTGCTGGTCAAGAAGAGCGCCATGGCAATGAACGCGGCGTAGTATGCGCATCGCTCGAAAAGCTCGATAACGTTAGCTGTCCAGAACTCCTTTGGAAAACGCCAGGTCATCTTTGCGGTATCACTCATAGTCAATCTCCTTTTTTAGCTGTTAGGTAAGAGTATCTTGAAAGTCGTCCCCTTGCCTGCTTCGGACCTGACATCTATCTTTCCCTTGAAGGTATCGACCAGCGTCTTAACATATGCAAGCCCCAAGCCCACGCCTTCCACATTGCCGGTGTAATATTTCTCTATCTGATAGAACTTTTCGAATATCTTGTC
Organism: Deltaproteobacteria bacterium CG11_big_fil_rev_8_21_14_0_20_49_13; assembly: GCA_002796305.1. NCBI lineage: Bacteria > Deltaproteobacteria > Deltaproteobacteria bacterium CG11_big_fil_rev_8_21_14_0_20_49_13. Next base: position 18,712 of record PCWZ01000068.1, on the reverse strand, counting down.
GTGAAACTCGGAAGGGATGCCTATTCCGTTATCCGTTACGCTGAAAGAGGCATATTCCCCTTCAGTGGCGCAATCAACAAGGATCACCGGCGGAGTGTTCATATTGAACTTTATGCCATTATCGACCAACCGCCTTATTATAAGCTTAAAATAGTTCTTGTTAAAGGAGAACTTCTTGAGCTCGTCCGCGACCTTAACGATTATGTCGGGTTTCTTATCGGTGAACCAGCTCTTGCATTCAACGACGACCTCGTTCAGCTCACTTCTCAGATCGAGATCGTCCTTCTTTGTGTCGAACTTGGAACCTTCGAGAGAAACGAAGCTCACAAGGCTTCCTATGAGGTCGTTGAGTTTCCCCGTCTGGTCCGCCATGGAATTGACTATCTTCTCCTGTTTTTCCTGCAATGGACCGGCGTCCTTTAGAAGCATGAGCTTCCCCTGAAGGACGGTCAGGGGCGTAAAAAACTTGTGAGATATTAAGGACAGAAAATCCCCCTTTGACCGCTCTTCAACCTCCTGATCCGTTATATCTCTGATATTTAGTACATGTTCCTTAACGGCCCCGTTGTCATCAACTATAGGGCTTACCACGCACTCAAGATGAAGAACATTTGCGTCCCCTACCTGTTTCTTTGAGAGTTTGAACGTTGATCTTTCGTTTGTGCAAGCCTCTCCGTTGCCAAAGGGGAGCTCCCCTTCAAAATTCCGCGAAAGGTGCTCTCTCATCGAGCCTTTTGCCGGGAGCATGAGAAGTTTTTCCGCGGAACGGTTGAATTGAAGCACGTTGCAATTTGCGTCGAGTATCACAAGGCCGTCGGTCATGTTGGTGAACGCCGCGGCGAACATCTCCTTCTCTTCCCTTATCTGGGTCATCATCGAGCCCAGCGAATTCTTCATGCCGGAAAAGGCCTTGGCGAGCATGCCTATCTCGTCCTTTGATCTGGGCATCTTTATCTCCGTGAAAAAATCGCCGCCCGCAACTCTCTTTACCGCCACAACAAGGTCGCCAATGGGTCTCGTGATGTGGGAGGAGATCAGAAAGATGATGAGGAAGATAAGAACTATCCCGGAACAGGCGATGATAACGATCTTATGGTGGAGCGCCCTGAGGTCTTCCAAAAGTTCATCCTCGGGATAAACTATTCCCAAGGACCAGCCTGTTGTGGAAAGAGGACCGTAAACTATCCATGACTGTTTTCCTATCATGGCGTTCCATAGCGAAACAAAACCCTGTTTTCCGGTTGTCATGGCATGAGCCGCTTTTTCGGGCTCGATGCTGTTAAATTGCTTGGCGGCATCAAAAAGAGTATGCCCGAAATCGTTCTCCCCCTGCAGAAAGGATATGGTGGAACCGTAGACCTCGGGATAATGCGATAGATAGCTTTTTATGAGATCTTTCACCTTATCGAAGTTCAGAGAACCGCCCAACGTCTCTATCGTCTTCCCTTCAAGCACGGCAACGTCGGTGGTGTCTTCAAGTTTTGAATCGAGAAGCAGCCGGTATTTGTCGACCATGCTTTCAGCGTTTCGTTCTATTTCATTTACCAGGGTCTTTCTGCTGGTGCTGTAGTTGAGATATATGATAGATGCGAAGATGGCGAGAGTCGAAGATAGAACGAACAAAAGAAGCTTGGTTCGTATTTTCATTGGACAAATCCCCCAAAAAGTGGCCTTAAAGATACCATGAAGATAGAGGTTTCGTCAATTCAGTTCAGCCCGGCACTCGGAAATATCGAGAATAACCTCAACAGGATATCGGCGCTCATCGCAAGGGCCAGAAAAGACGGAGCGGAGCTTGTGGTGCTCCCAGAGGTCTGCGACATTGGATATCATCTAGAGACCATTTCAAGGCTCGCAGAACCCTTTCCCAACAGGTCCACAAAGAGGCTCTCATCCATCGCCAAGGATAACGGGGTAATAATAGCTGCGGGCCTTGCCGAAAAGAGGGACGATGGTCTTTACAACGCCGCCGTCGTTTTTGCTCCGGACGGAAAGATAGTCAATAAATATTACAAGACCCATTTATGCCCCTTCCCTTCCCTGAATGAGCCTGAGGTGTTCAAGGCTGGGGCTTCTATAGGCGTTACGGAGATAGAAGGTGTAAAATTAGGCATCACCATCTGCTACGATATACGCTTTCCGGAAGTTTACAGAAAACTTGCATTTGGCGGGGCGCAGATCGTTGTGCACCCTGCGGCCTTCCCGAGGGAAAGAATAGACCAGCTTGAGGTCTGCCTAAGGGCGCGCGCCATCGAGAACCAGTTCTTTGCCGTCATGGCGAACAATTGCGGGACCATCGGAGGAGCCGAATTCGGAGGCAGGTCGATGATGGTCGGCCCCGCCGGTGATATCAAGGCAAAGGCCTCGGAAACCGAGGAGGCCGTAATAACCGCGACGCTGGACCTTTCCGAGATGGACCTATTAAGAAAAGAAAAACCGGTCCTATCTAAAAAAAGGCCGGAATTATATTAGCGAGCGAGCATCCGGCTTTGCCGGTGCAAGCGAGAGGGGCTTGGGGGGAAACAGCAAGTCTGCGAGCTGGTCGTTCCCCCCATCAGAATAGGAGGAAATCTATGCCGTCATTTGACATTGTGAACAAGGTAGACCTACAGGAGATGGATAACGCGGTAAATAACAGCATCAAAGAGGTTGCCACGCGTTTTGATTTCAGGAACTCAAGGACCACGATCGAGTTCAACAAGAAGGATAAGGTGATAAATATCGTCACCGCCGACAAGATGAAGATGGACACCCTTGAGGACATGGTAACGACCCACTGCATAAGAAGAAAAGTGAACCCCAAATGCCTTGAGTTCAAGGATTTTGAGCCTACGGGTCAGAACCTCCTTAAAAGGGTGGTAAAGATAAAGGAAGGGATCGAGATGGAGACGGCCCACAAGATAGTAAAATTGATCAAGGGCTTGAATCTTAAGGTTCAGGCATCAATTCAGGACGAACAGGTGCGAGTTACCGGCAAAAAGATAGATGATCTGCAGTCGGTCATTCAGGCCCTGAACGCCCAGGACCTTGGAATTCCTTTACAGTATGTGAATATGAAGGCTTAAAAGCATCCATAACCGCCTGATATAACTCATTATTTGGGTGGTCTACTTTTTATTAGCAACTTTCTTAACGAAACGTCGATAAAGAGACGGTATCTAAAAATTAATAAGGAGATCCCGCCTATGTATTTGGACGGCTGTTATAAGGACCTATCCGCAGATTTCACCAGCGTAAGAAGTCTGATAAAATTCGCGCAGCCCCTATGCGGCTCTGTTGTGAAGCAGGATTGATTTAGAGCCCTCGAAATGAACAACATGGAGAGGATCTACGGCTGCTATTTCAATTATGTTCAGAATACCAGCAAACAACGAAGAGCTATTGACTCCTGTAAAAATAATTTTGTCATTTAGTCAAAAAAAGGGATTGGGGAATGTTTGACAAGAGAGGTTAAGAGACGGTGCTTATATTTTAGGTGATGAAATGCTGACTTTGATTTTTCGGACAGTTCATCAAAATTCTTAGGAGCAAAATTGGATAGCGGAGAGGATTTGAGATAAGACCACACATATTCGACGGGGTTAAGTTCTGGGGCATAGGGAGGAAAATAGAAACATGATATGCGGTGTTGTGAATCAAGGTAGTCGTATACTTTCTTTGATTTATGGCAACGCAGGTTATCCCAGACTACAAAGATTTTGCCTCGGATAGACAGTGAGAGTTGGTTGATAAAAGCTCTGCAGTCGCCGGCTTTTATGTTTACGTTGGTGTGAAACGGGTCTTTGATATTTTAGGTTTAGCGGCCAGAGCGCCTATCGCTAAGACTTTTTTATAAGATCGCGCAGAATGATAGATGAACGGGGTTTTTCCTTTTGGCGCCCACGTTCTGCGCACTAATGGTTGCATGAGGAGGCCCGACTCGTCGACGAAGACAATCGTGGCATTCAGGGCGATGGCTTTTTTTAATGCGTGGCCATGTGGAACGAACCCGGTTTTTAATGCGCTTGTCGTCCCGTTCCAAAACTCTACGTTCAGGCTTTTGTGGTGCAAAGCCCAATGAATAGAGCAAGCGAATGACATGATCAACATGATAGGTGACATTCCATTTTTTGTTAATGACGTGAGCAACTCTGGGACACGACCACAGGTCGGTAGGAAATCCTGCATTGCATGCTCCGGCCAGCAATATCTTGACAAGTTGATTTTTTCTGGAGACCGTGAGCTTTGATGGCCGACCGGATTTAGGTTTTGATTTGAGGCTGTTTTTTCCGTCTTTGAGAAAAGAGCGATTCCAGTATTGAACCGCTCTCAACGTGACACCCAGTCTTTTTGCTGTGTCTGTTGGAGACAGATGCTCTTTTGCAATCAATCGGACTGCTTCAAAGCGTCTTTGTTCCAACAGAGATGTTTTGGTGATGTTTTTCTGTGGCATATCCCCCCTTTTTCGGAGAATATACCACAAATCAAAATGTTATGAAAGAACTTTTACAGGAGTCAATGGTTGCCAACGTGAAAGTCGCGGGTAATATTGACTGCATCAAGTCTTCGTGATTCATATGGTTGTCCTTGATCATTTTTCTTCCTCTTCATTCTCCAACTTTTCAGTGGCCTGTGCTTTCATTGGAATCTGTTCTATCGGCTGAACCTCTGGAAGCTCTTTGTCTCCAGCCGCGCCAAGCTCCTTAAACTTCTTAACACTAACCATAACCCTGCGCTCAAGGGACATGATCATCTTGTTAAAAGAAACTACGGATTGATTCAAACTGCCACCAACTTTGTTGACGTGCTCCAAGAAGGGTTGAAACCTGTCATACATCTCTTTTCCCAAGACGGCTATTTCCTGTGCATGTTTTGTAATTTGCTCCTGTCTCCATCCATAGGCAATAGCTCTCAACAGGGCTATTAAAGTCGTTGGCGTGGCAATAATAACCCTGTCCTCCATCCCTTTTTCAATGATAGCTGGATCTTTCTCAAGAGCGGACGCCAGAAAAGATTCACCCGGTATGAACATCACCACAAATTCAGGGGCTCTAGGAAACTGGTCCCAATAATTCTTTTCTGAAAGCTCCCTCATGTGCTTTGTGATCTGTTGAGAATGTTTGACCAGAAAAGATTCTTTGGCGTCTTCTGATTGCGATGCAATTGCGTCCAAATATGCATCTAATGAAACCTTGCTATCAATAACGATCTCCCTATCCGATGGTAAATGCACGATCATGTCAGGCCTTAACCGCCCCTTGTCTGTATCGACCGATACCTGCTCGACATAATCACAATATGACGTCATTCCGGCAAGTTCGACAACCCGTTTAAGGGTCATTTCACCCCATCTTCCGCGAACTTCCGGCCTTCTCAAAGCTGTAACAAGATTGTTGGTTTCTTTTTGAAGTTGCTGTTCAGAAGACATCAACATTTTTATCTGGCTTTCTAAGGTAGAATAGGCGCCTACCCTCGTTTTCTCGAGCTCAATGACTTGGCTTTCATATTTTTTCAAAACATCTTCCAGTGGTTTAACAATATTTTTTATGGCAATCTCTTTTTGAGACATGTCTCCCATGGCTTGATTTAGCACGGTTTCTAAACTTTGTTTCGCTAATTGTAAAAACGCCTGATTATTGCTCTTTAGAGATTCCCCGGATAAGGCCTTGAATGTTGTCGTAAGCTTTTCTTCTGCCTGCGACAGTGTCTTTTTCTGTTCTTCAATATGCTTGCTCGTCTCTTCTAATCTTGTTTCGGCAATCGCCTTGGCCTTTTGGACAGATTCAAGACTGCCACGCAGTTCTTCGATGGTCTTGTCGCGTTGTTCGGTTTGTTTTTTTATCTCTGTTGAAATATTGTTGGAAGCCTCTAATTTTCCCTTCAGATCCGCAATTGTTTCGTCATTCGTCCTGTTCTTTGCAGAAAGAAACAACCAGCATGCTGTTCCCCCAAGGATGAATGATAAAAACCCGACTAAAATAACGATTGTTGAACTCATATATATCTCTTCTATTATTTTTGACTTTTATGGTTTTCAGCAAAAACAATTGCCGTATTCCCTCGCGTGATCGCCCGTGCATCCTGATACCATAAGAGGTGTAACTATACAATTTGCCTATAAATATCAATCAAATCTTATTTTGGCCTTGGAGCTCGGAATAGACATCGTATGGACTGCGCCCCATAGATTGGACAGATGAGGGGTAGAAATTAGAACATAGCTGACTGGCTGAGGGACTAGGATTCGAACCTAGATGTCATGGTTCAGAGCCATGCATCCTGCCATTGGATGATCCCTCAATGAACGGAAAGTTGCCTAGCATGGAGTTAAATGGCTGTCAACAGGCTGTTTTAGAAGAGGTTGCCGTCATCCTAGCTCCTCAATTGAACAGAACCCTTTTTAATGATGTCGCGGATGATAATAAGCATGCCGTTCTTCATGAGCGGCAATTGAGCCGAATGGCTCAATCAATTTCCTTTAGCACATTAAAGAGTTCCTTAAGGACCGCACCCGTTGTGGGAAGCCTATAATTGAGATACGCCGCCGAAGAGGCGTCCCATGACGATTCGAGCATCTTTAATTCAAAGCCGCCCGTCGAGATGTTCAACACTACATCGAACGTCCTATGATCGTCGGTATATATCTTCCCATGACAAAAGAACTGGCGCGAACTTGCCGGATCGAGCCCCTTTAGCTGACACTGTGAAAGAGTATAATTATCGAACCTGAACTGAAAGTCGCATTTTTCTATACCCTCTCCATCTTTACACTCAAATGTGTATTCTACGAGTTTCCCAGGCTCCAATTTCTTTCCGGCAAGATCTAATATGTCTTTGGGGTCGGCCATAGCTTTTAGAATAAGCAAACTTTGTGCCAAGTTCGTCATACGTGGTGCATTGTGCGTTGTGCGAAAAGATCTTCTATTTCATGAGATTAGCGATAATGGGGATCGTCGAATAAGAACGCCCGCGCCTAAAATGATAATTAAAGGCTACGGGCGTCAAAATTTTCATCACTTGTTCACGTGCTCGAGCATCTTTTCAAGCCTCTTAATATACTCTTCCTTCGACCTGTAAGGCTTCTTTGCAACACCTGATTTAATGGCAGCCTCTGCCACAGCGGGCACCTCCCAGAGAAGTACGCGCGGATCGAGCGGCTTTGGTATTATATAAGCCCTGCCGAACTCAAGACTTTCCACGTTGTACACCTTGCAGATATCCTTGGGTACCGGCTCCTTTGCAAGCTTCGCAAGGGCGAGCGATGCCGCGACCTTCATATCTTCGTTGATAGCCGTCGCTTCAACATCAAGCGCGCCCCTAAAGATGAACGGGAATCCAAGGACGTTGTTCACCTGATTCGGGTAGTCGCTCCTTCCGGTTGCCATGATGGCATCATCGCGCACGGACTTCACATCTTCCGGCATTATTTCCGGGTCAGGATTAGCCATGGCAAAGATAATGGGGTCCTTGGCAAGCGTCTTTACCATATCCTTGGTCACAAGCCCCTTAAAAGAGAGGCCCATCAACACGTCTGCGTCCTTGATCGCGTCGGCAAGAGCGCCCTTCTTATCCTGTGCAAAATAGCCCCTGTAAGGCTCGGCGTTCGCGCGGTCCTTTGTAACGATTCCCTTTGTGTCGACAAGCCAGATGTTCTCATGTTGCACGCCGAAACGTTCCATATGCTTTGCGCACGAGACCGCCGCGGCGCCTGCGCCGCTGAATACCACTTTTATCTTATCTATCTTTTTACCGACAATCTCCAACGCGTTCAAAAGCCCTGCGACAGAGATGATGGCCGTCCCGTGCTGATCATCGTGGAACACTGGTATCTTCATCCTCTTGATAAGCTCTTCTTCAACATAGAAACATTCGGGGGCCTTAATGTCTTCCAAATTGATCCCACCGAACGTCGGTTCCAAGGATGCGACGGTATGAACAAACTGTTCCATATTCTTTTCTGCTATCTCGATATCGAAGACATCGATATCGGCGAATCTTTTGAAAAGTATCCCCTTCCCTTCCATGACGGGCTTTCCGGCAAGCGGCCCGATGTTACCGAGTCCCAAGACAGCGGTACCGTCGGTGATGACCGCAACAAGGTTGCTCCTTGCGGTATAAAGCCCCGCCGCTTCAGGGTCCTTGTGGATCTCTCTGCACGGTTCGGCAACGCCCGGAGTATATGCAAGCGAAAGGTCTTTTTGGGTCTTGCACGGCTTTGTGGAAACAACCTCTATTTTCCCGTGACGACCCTCTTCATGATAACGAAGTGCCTCTTCTCTTGTGATAAGTGCCATTTAATACCCCCTCCTTTTATCCGGTCCATGTGTATTCCCGGATAACTACATAACAAAAACGGAGCCCCCCTACAAACTAAAAATATTTTTTCAGTTGGCGGTTGACCGGTCGGCCCAATTTGGCTAGTAAAAGGCCTATGGCAAGCCTTATTTTTTACCACAACGGTCGGCCTGTAATGAAACGGAAACTCGGGGGCTACGTCATTAACATCGGCCGCGACCCCTCGTCCGATATAGAGCTGACAGATGAAGACGTTTCAAGGACCCACGCCTCGATTGTAAGGGAATCCGGCTCATACAAACTCATCGATAAAAGCACCAACGGGACGGTCGTAAACGATAAAAAGGTCTCTTCCCACAGCCTTTCCGTTGACGACGTAATAACAATAGGTTCGTGGAAGATCAGGTTCGAGCCGGGAGGTGTGACGAGCAGACCCGCGACCGTTATAAAGGACATATCGCCGACAAGGGTCCTTAAATACGAAAAGACGAAGAACGAGCTCCTCACAGAAAGTCTTGAGCTTACAATATCCACGCCTGACGGAAAAGAGCGCGAGCTCAGGTTCGCGGGAGGTTCCATTGGCGCGAGCCCGGCGAACGACATAACAATAAACGACGACCGTTACATTTCCGGCTCACACTGCATGATAAAAAGCGTTGCGAACGGGTTCATTATCCAGGACGTGGGGAGCAGGAACGGCACCCTTCTAAACGATGCGCTTGTGATGAGCGAAAGGCTCCCGAAGAGCGGCGTAATAACCATCGGCAAGACCCTGATCAAATATAAGATAAAGGAATCGAGAGAAAATATAAGGCCGTTCGAACGACCCAACCTAGGGAACATTCTGGGAGCTTCGCTCGTTATGCGCGAGCTCTTTTCTTTGGCCGAAAGAATAGCCCCAACCGACGCCACAGTTCTTATAACCGGCGAATCAGGGACCGGCAAAGAGCTCTTTGCACGCTACATGCACGAAGGAAGCGCGCGGGCAGCAAAACCTTTCATGGCGATCAACTGCGGGGCGATATCTTCTAACCTTATTGAAAGCGAACTTTTCGGCCATGAACGCGGCGCATTCACGAGCGCAGTATCACAGCAAAAAGGGGCCTTTGAACAGGCATCAAGCGGAACCCTTTTTCTGGACGAGATAGGCGAAATGCCGCTGGAACTTCAAACAAGGCTGTTGCGTGTGCTTGAGAACATGCAGATAAGGCGTGTTGGCGGCCAGAGCGATATCTCCGTTGATGTAAGACTTGTGGCCGCAACAAATAAGAACCTGAAAGAGATGGTGAGAAAGGGAAAGTTCAGAGAGGACCTCTTCTTCAGGCTCTTTATAGTCCCCATCCACCTTCCTCCCTTAAGGGAAAGAAGGGACGATATTACCGTTCTTGCCCTCCATTTCTTAAATGACCTGTCGCCGGAAGGCGGTTCTAAAATATTCGATGCCGGCGTACTTGAAAAGCTTCGCGAATACAACTGGCCGGGAAACGTACGCGAGCTTAAGAACACCATCCAGAGGGCGATACTAATATCCAAAGACGCTTCCGTAAAAGCGGAGGACATGATCTTCAGCGAGCTGACGGAAAAACCGCCCGAAAGCCTTCCGCTTGACGACGTGGAGAAAAAAATCCTGGTCACGGCGCTCAAGAACTCCTCCGGCAATGCATCGAAGGCCGCAAGGGAGCTCAAGATATCCAGGACCACGCTATACAGCATGCTGGGAAAATTCGGGATACGCATTGAACCCTTTAAGGTCAAAGAATAATGTTCGAGGCATCGTTATACAGAAAGAAAAATAACAGCACGGTTGAATGTTACCTGTGCAGGCACAACTGTAAGATTAAGGACGGCGCAAGCGGCGTCTGCAAGGTCCGCGAGAATAAGGGCGGCGCGCTTTATTCGATATTTTACGGAAGGCCGTGCGCCGCCTCGGTCGACCCCATCGAAAAAAAACCGCTCTTCCATTTTTATCCCGGAAGCGGGTCCTTCTCGATAGCTACCTTGGGATGCAACTTTCAGTGCGGGTTCTGCCAGAACTGGGATATATCGCAGTACGGCAGAGGCAGGATACATGAAACAAGAAGCAGGATGGAGATGTTAAAAGAAGCAAGTCCGGAAGAGATAGTGAAGGGGGCGGTGAAGAATAAATGCAGGTCCATTTCTTACACCTACAGCGAACCGACGATATTCTACGAATATGCTCGCGACGTCGCCTCTCTAGCCAAACCAAAAGGGATAGAGAACATCTTTGTAACTAACGGCTACATGAGCCGTGAGATGTTGGATGAGGCAAAAGGCTGGCTCTCCGCCGCGAACGTAGACCTTAAGGCTTTTAAAGAAGAGACCTACAAGAAGATAATAAAGGGTTCTCTGAAAGGCGTTCTTGATTCTATCGCCTACATGAAATCTTTGGGCATTTGGATAGAGATAACAACGCTCATTGTGCCGGGTATGAACGACGATGAAAAAGAGTTGAGAGATATTGCGGAATTCATAGCGAGCGTAGGCAAGGAGATACCGTGGCACATCTCGCGCTTTCATCCGCAGTATAAGATGCAGGACCGCATGGCCACCCCGCTTTCTACCATGGGAAAGGCCTACGACATCGGCAAAGCGGCCGGGCTTAAATATGTCTACTTGGGAAATGTTCCTGGGGATGATAAGGAATCGACCTTCTGCTGGAAATGCGGCGAAAAACTCATAGAACGTTTCGGGTTAACATTGGGAAATGACAGGCTGAAAGAGACCTCGACGTGTCCTAAGTGCGACTCCAAAATTGACGGGATCTTTTTCTAAGGGCTGTCACCCCCCGCGAAAGCGGAGATCTCTAAGCCGACTCCTGTGGCGCCAATCCGCCGGCCATTGCGGCGCCTCTGAAAAGATAGGGATATTTGCTTTCAACATACATATCCATATCTTTGTCGCTCGCAAATGCCACGGCATCGGCACCAATAAGATCGCCCGGCAAAAGTTCCGGAATGCTTTTAGCTATTTCCGCGAACGAAGCAGCCATCGATCCGAATCGCCCCAGATTTCTGCCATAACGGCTTTCATAAAGGTTCGCGCTTGCAAACATCTGCCAGCTCTTTAAAAGAAGGATCAAAAGGTCACCCTGCGATTTTTGAAATGTATTAAGAGCATCGGCGTAACCGCACCAAAGAGTTACAAGGGCGCTCGGATCCGTCATCCCTTCCGGACCTTCAAAGAGGTTGTACAGATCGAATCCTGATACTCTTTGCAGCGGTTTTGCCTTTTCGTTCATAGAATTTACACCCTACATTACTATTATCGGTTGGATAGACCCTGGAGTTGCTAAAAAAGTAAAGAGAGATGTATATTTATATTATAATTATATATAATTAGACATCTTAGCTAATTATAGTTAATATATATTTAATTAAATTATGTTAAAGTTTGCTCAAAAATACGTATTATGTTTTAAAGATGCCTCAAAACAGTAAAATTATAATGACAGCATCCTCTCGAGGGCAACTCTGGCTTCTCTTTGAATTTCTTCAGTAATTATTATTTCGTTTGTGTATTTTTCCGTAACAATTGAATCCAGAACCTTGGCCAGACTTTTGGGCGAGGTTTTGAACATGTTGGGGCAAAGAGACCTTGCAAGAGGCACGATATTTTTTTCGGGATTTTCTTTTGCAAGCCTCGCCACAAGATTTATCTCGGTCCCGATAACGATCGTCGAACCTTTTTCCTGCTTCTTTACAAAACTGCATATCCCTTCTGTCGAACCGCTATCATCACAGATCGTCACCACCTCTTCCCTGCACTCGGGGTGAACAACTATTTTGCAACCGGTGTAGCTCTTGCGGGCGTCTTTAACGTGCTCGGTCGTAAAAAATGTGTGAACGTGGCAGAAGCCGGGCCAAAGGATCAGACGTGAATCGTGAATCGTGAATCGTGAATCGTTAAGATCCGGAGAGCTCCATAATAGAATCTGTTCCTTTGATATCCCTTGTTTGCGGGCGGTGTTGCGGCCTAAGTGTTCATCGGGGAAAAAGAATATCGTCTCGCCGCGGTTAAATGCCCAGTCAAATACCCTTGAGGCGTTTCCTGATGTACATACAACACCGTTGTTCCTTCCACAAAAGGCCTTAAGCGCGGCAACCGAATTCATATATGTGACCGGTATCACCTTTTTCATATCCAGAACGGTCGACAATTTTGCCCACGCATCTTCTACATCATCTACCGATGCCATGTCGGCCATGGGGCAACCTGCGGTTAGGTCGGGCAGAAATACGCGCTGACCGGGCCGCGCGAGTATCTTCGCTGCCTCTGCCATGAAATGAACTCCGCAAAAAACTATGAACTCGGCCTCTTTCTGTTCGCTCGCTCTCTTAGAAAGTCCAAAGCTGTCACCGCGAAAGTCTGCGAATTCTATCACCCCCTCGCGCTGATAATGATGGCCTAAGATGACAAGCTTCTTCCCAAGCTCCGATTTGACCTTGAGTATCCTCTCCTTAAGTTCACTATTGTTCTGGATCATATATCAGTCTTTAAAGGCTTTGCCGGCATCCTTTATGAATTTTCCGGCAAGCGCAACATATTCCGATTCCGTCATCCCGTAATAGTCATGAACACTTTCATTTCTGGTATCTATGTAAGAAAGCCAGTCTTCAGCTTCGTCCAGTAAACCCATCTGGCCCGCCTTCCTTATCACATCCTTCGGAGCATATATATCGGTCCAGCCCTTTTCTTCCAGCTGGCGTTTCAGGTCCTTCCATGCATATTCCATGGCAACCTCAAAGGCCTTGGCAACAGCAAGAAATGCGGCTGGTTCATCGCCTCCAGCTTTCTTGTAAAATTTTATCGCCATTGAAAGATCGGCGATCGCTTTATTTATCTTCTTTTCTTTTTTTTGCGCCATATAGCACCCCCATGAAATAAGACCATGCGTTCGAGTTCCCGCCCAAAAAGACCGGCTCATAATCGATCCCCATAAGGAACCAATCAGGCGCCGCATCAAGATTAACAATATCAACTTCGCGCGGAAGTTTGTCAACTTCATCATCAACCGACCGCTTTAGCTTTAAGAATTCCTCTCCGGCTAATAAGTTCGGCCCTCTGGTTATGCATAGGTCCCAGTCCGAATATTTCCGGCCTGTCCCCTTTGCACGCGAACCTAAAAGCCCCACCGCAATATTTCTGTCAAAGGAATACAAATTTTTAACGATGGGCATTATCTCATCCGCACCGGCTGTTTTATCGGGCTTGAATGGTGAAAGAATAGAAAGAGGATCGATCTGAAGTGAATCACAGATGATATAGTATGTTTCCGAAAATGGCCCGCCCTCCCCTTTTAGATAATTGTTTATCGTGGCACGATTGAATCCATGCGCTTTGGCGAATTCCGTCACATGCTCATAGCCCCTTCGGGTGACGACTTCTTTCAACTTCGCCGAATCTACATGATATCTATTCATCGAATACATTGTCGCCCAAATTTTATTAAATGTCAATTATATTATATAAATGTATAATATATAATACACATAAGTGACGGGCCGACACTATTATCTTAAGCTTAATGGGTGACTCCCTTTTTCTTTTTTGACCCCTTTTATAAGCCATGACAGGTGGTTCCTCGACCGCGTCGCAACGCATATCCTTGCGTTCGAAGGCGATTCGCAGGCGGTCTGGTTCGAAGGGAACTTTGCCGAATACGAGGCCAACCGCGAACTCCGCTTAGGAGACTCTGCCAGAGACGTCCATCGGATAAGATACAAAAAACTAAAAAGAGATTAAATAGAGAATTTTTTGCTGATTTTCCCCCGTTCAATGTGATAGCCTCCGTCAAAAAAAGGAGGGGGAAATGATCACCATCAAGCGTTTTTCGTTCTTTCTTGTCTGTGCAGTAGCTTTTTTCTTTATTTTGCTCCCGGACACATACGGGGCAAACTTACCTAATGTCACCATCGTCACCACGGGCGGAACTATAGCCGAAAAGACCGATCCCAAGACAGGTGGCGCAGTTCCTGCTGTATCGGGCGCAGACCTTATCGAGGCGGTCCCTTCCCTTGCGAAGATCGCCAATATAAAGGTCATCAATTTTTCCAATATCGACAGCTCACAAATGACGCCCGAGATATGGGCAAAGCTCAGCAGGACGGTCGATGCCGAACTTTCCAAGTCAAGCGTGAAGGGGGTCGTAGTAACGCACGGCACCGACACCATGGCCGAGGGGGCCTATTTCTTAAGTCTTACATTAAAGAACAGGAAGCCGGTTGCCTTTGTCGGGGCCATGCGCGATGCCTCCGACCTTTCGCCTGACGGCCCGGCCAACATACAGAACGCAGTGATACAGGTCTGCTCCGAAGAGGCAAAGAACTGGGGAGTGACTGTCACCCTTAATGAATATATAAATTCGGCGGCTGACGTTCGAAAGACACAGAGCACCAACGTTCAAACATTCAATTCAGGAGAAAAAGGATATCTGGGTTATATATCGATGGGAAAGGTCATCCCATTCCATGGCCCAGGCAAAATGATAAAGCTCCCTCTCCCAGAGGCATTGCCTAACGTGGCCATCGTATCCGACTATGCCGGTTCTGACGGTAGCCTGCTTCGCTACGCGGTTGACAACGGCGCCAAAGGGATAGTCGTCGACGCCGTTGGCGCAGGGAATGTGAACGCCGAGATGTACAAGGCGGTCCAATACGCCATTGGCAGGAAGGTTCCGGTGGTAGTTACGACGCGGGTCTTTAACGGCGGCGTCTATCCTATATATGGAGACCTAGGCGGCGGCGAAACGATGGAAAAGGCAGGGGCCATACTTGGCGGAGACCTGCACGCACCCAAGGCTCGATTGCTTCTCATGCTTGCCATCCCACAATACAATGGTGACGGCAACAAAATGAGACATCTTTTCAAACATTAAAAATAAGGAGGATATTTATGAGATCTACCGAAGAAAAACGCTATGAGGCCCTAAGTCCATTCGAGCTGAAGAATAAACTCATGAGCATGGCCCAGTCCCGCCACGAAATGACGATGTTAAACGCCGGGAGGGGCAACCCCAACTGGGTCGCGATAACACCTCGGCTGGGCTTCTTTCAGCTGGGTCTCTTTGCCCTCGACGAATCTCAGCGCAAACCTCACAGGCCCGGCCTTGGAGGAATGCCAGAAAAAGAGGGCTTATCGAAAAGGTTCGAGGCATTTATCTCCAAGTATTCAGATAAACCCGAGGTGGTATTTTTAGGAGAGGCGTTCAAATATGTTCGTGGTGAACTAAAAATGGATGGCGACAGTTTCCTTGAGGAGATGCTTGACGGCATACTGGGCGACCATTACCCAACGCCCGACAGGATGCTGTCGCTCTCCGAAAAGATCGTGCACAAATATCTCGAACAGGAGATGTTTGCGGGTGACCCTTCGGTCGGAAAGTTCGACCTCTTCGCCACCGAAGGCGGTACCGCCGCGATGGACTACATATTCACGAGCCTTTTGGAGAACAAGATACTTCATAAAGGCGACAAGATAGCCCTGGGCACCCCTATATTCACGCCATATATAGAGATCCCGAGGCTCAACGACTACCAGCTTGTGGAGCTTGAGGTGAAACAGGATGAGAACTCTGACTGGCAGTATACGGACAAGGAGATAGAAAAACTCGCCGACCCGAAGGTAAAGGCCTTCTTTCTGGTGAACCCTTCCAACCCTACCTCGGTCAGCATACAAAAAGAGACCCTCGCAAGGATAGGAGAACTTGTCAGAACCAAACGAAAGGACCTGATAATACTTACCGACGATGTCTACGGGACCTTTGTGAACGGTTTCAAATCACTGGCCGCAGCAGCTCCGAAGAATACCATCCTGGTCTATTCTTTCTCAAAATATTTCGGCGCGACTGGATGGCGACTTGGGGTCATCGGCCTTCACAAAGAGAACATTCTCGACAAGCATATCGCCTCTCTTTCGGATACCGACACGAAGGCACTTCATAAAAGATACAGTTCGGTCATCTTAGACCCCGACAAGATGAAACTGATCGACCGTATGGTGGCGGACTCCCGTTCCGTTGCGCTGAACCATACCGCCGGACTTTCAACACCGCAGCAGATAATGATGGTCCTCTTCGCTCTCCACTGTCTCATCGACAAGAAGGGCGAATACAAGAAGATGGCTCAGGACATAATAACAACCAGATACAGGACCCTCTATAACGCTATAGGCATGAAATATCCCGAGAACGCGTTCGATGCACATTACTACACCACCATAGACATTCCCGCTCTTGCAAAGGAGAGGCATGGGGCCGAATTTGCGGAATATCTGGTGAAGAAACACGAGCCCATCGACTTTGTCTGGGAGCTTGCCTGCAAAAAGTCCATAGTACTTATGGACGGCGGCGGGTTCGACGCACCCAACATGTCGGTGCGCGTCTCTCTTGCGAACCTCCCCGACGACGCCTACGAGGCCATCGGCAAGGGGATTAGCACTCTACTGGAAGAGTACTACAGCAAATGGAGATCATCCAAAAAGTAGGAGGCTCGCATGTTCACTGATATCGTTCATATAATGCGCGAAGATCCGGAGATAGTCATCTTCCTGTCGCTTGCGATCGGCTATTTTGTGGGGAAAAAACTCAAAATATTCGGGTTTACGCTGGGATCAACGGCCTCCATTCTTCTGGCGTCGATCGTTGTCGGCCAGGTAGGCATCCGGGTCCCCGCGATACTCAAGAATATAAGCTTCGCCCTCTTTATATTTACGGTCGGATATAAGGTCGGGCCACAATTCTTCGGATCGCTCAAAAAGGACGGTATCAATTATCTATGGATAGCTATCGTTGTCTCCGTCACATCTCTTGCGGCAACGGTCGCCATCGCCAAGTTCCTGCACCTAGACCAGGGGACTGCAGCGGGCATGTTCGCCGGGTCGATGACAACGTCGGCGGCGCTCGGCACCGGAGAGGGCGCAATAAGACAGCTGGCCATCTCTCAGGCCACAAAGATGAACCTGGATTCAAATCTGGCTGTCGCTTACGCTATAACATACATCTTCGGAACGGCCGGGACCATTGTCTTCTTGAAGCTCGCTCCTAAATTATTTGGGATAGACCTGAAGCAAGAAGCCAAGAAACTGCAGGCCAGGCTCGGCGGGAGCTCATCCGGAGCGGATAACCCGGACCTCTTCTCGTGGACAAATCAGCTCGGCATGAGGGCATATATCGCAGGCAATGCCGGCATCATCGGAAAAAGTGTCTCCGAAATTGAAAATCTCTTCCCGGATAGGGTATCGATAGACCGGATAAAAAGGGGTCAGGAGATGATAGTATGCGCTCCAGAGACAAAGATAGCCGACCAGGACACCCTTCTTATAATAGGCCCTGACGATGCCATGATAAAAGCGGAAGGTATTGTAGGTCCCGAAATAGACCGCGCGCTTGTTGTCGACATGACCGGCGAGGCGATGGATGTCTGCATTTTGAACAAGAACGTCGTGGGGAAAACTCTCGGAGAGCTCGGCAATTTAAAGATAGCCCACGGCCTCTTTTTGCGAAGAGCGACAAGACAAGGACACGAACTGCCTATCACAAAGGGGACCGTTATCCACAAATGCGACGTGCTCCATATCATCGGCATCAAGGACGATGTAGAGAGGGCCGTTGCCTCTTTAGGTTATCCCGAACGGCCGACGATAGTAACCGATCTTGTTACCGTAGCTGTCGGCTGTATTGTAGGAACCCTGCTCGGGCTTATCGTAGTACCGGTATTCGGCATGCCGATAACACTTGGAGTCGGCGGCGGAGTGCTGGTCGCGGGACTTTTGTGCGGATGGCTCAGGTCCATTCACCCGACCTTCGGGCAGATACCTGGCGGCGCACAGTGGATACTTAGCGACCTTGGACTCAATCTGTTCGTTGCCTGCATAGGGATATCGGCCGGCCCCGAGGCGTTTAACGCCATCAAGACGACGGGCGTTTCTGTATTCTTCGGCGGGATCGTTATCACTATCCTTCCTATAATCGTCATGCTCATTTTCGGGTTAAAGATCCTTAAGATGAACCCGATACTGCTCTTTGGGGCTGCGACCGGCGCTCACAACTGCACGGCATCGCTCAACGCCATCATAGAGGAATCCGAGAGCTCGCTGCCGGTCCTGGGCTACGCAGCCCCTTACGCCTTCGCGAACGTCCTCTTAACGGTATGGGGAAGCGTGATAATCAATATAACCTGACGGAAGAATAAATAGCAGGGAACTTTATTTATGCCTTCCCAAGGTCAGGCTCTGGCCACAGTTACCATGGGTCGTGCCAGAATGGATGATGTGGATCAATACTGAACGGCACCCATGTCCACCTTTCCGTTCTTGTAATATCTGACGCCGGTCCCGGGAAGAGAGGGATATTTCATCTCCTCAACATCCCACTCTTTAGAAAGGTCCAGACCTGAATCTCTTACCTTGCTATCCTTTGGCG